>CBFGXR010000121.1:0-6294 GCA_965652675.1 uncultured Castellaniella sp. | reverse complement strand
CTGGGGACACGGGCACGGTGTCGCCGTCGGATTCGGCGCTGCACGGCTCCATGCGCGACGTCGTCAAGGAAGTCCTGGATTCGCTCACCCCGCGCGAGGCCAAGGTCCTGCGCATGCGTTTCGGCATCGAAATGAGCACCGACCAGACCCTGGAAGAAGTCGGCAAGCAGTTCGACGTGACCCGCGAACGCATCCGCCAGATCGAGGCCAAGGCCCTGCGCAAGCTGCGCCACCCCAGCCGCGCGGACAAGCTGAAGTCCTTCCTCGAAGGGCAGTGAAGACGGCGCGTCACACGCGTTCAGACGACAAACGGGCCGCCCATCCGGGCGGCCCGTTTGTCGATGATGCTCAGAAGCGGTATTTCATGCTCAGATGGAAATTGCGCGGTTCCTGCCAGAAGATCTGCATGGAGTCTTCCGTCGGCGAAAAATAGTGCCGGTCGAACACGTTGTTCACGTTCAGTTGCGCCGACCACTGGTCGTTGAATTCATAGCGCGCCATCAGATCGACGACCGAATAGGCTTTCTGTTTCAAGATGGGCAGATTGGGGGCCAGCGCCGGGGTAGGCGCGTGCGTGCTGCTTTGCCAGCGTACGCCACCGCCCAGCGTCAGGCCGTGCAGCCGGCCGGGCAGCCTGTAGCTGGTGAACAGCTTGAACTGCTTGCGGGGAATCAGGGGGTCGTATTCTTCGTCGTCCATGGTTTCGGCCGTGAACTGGGTATAACCGGCGCTGATGTTCCAGTCCGGCATGATCTCTCCCGTGACCTCGATTTCGAATCCCTGGGTCGTCACGCCATCGACGCCCCGGTAGATTGCCTGGCCCTGGACCGGGTCGAAGTGATCATATTTGGCGACGTTGTCCTGCTGCATCCGGAAGGCGGATGCGCTGGCGTTCAGGCGGCCGTTGAAGAATTCGCCTTTCAACCCGTATTCGTAGGTCTTGCCTTCCATTGGGTCGAGCGATTTGTTGGCTGCGCGCGCGCCGGTGTGGGGCTGGAAGATGTCCGTGTAGCTGGCATAGGCGGAAATCTGCGGCGTCAGGTCCAGGACCAGGCCGCCGTAGGGGATGTTCCGGTTCTTGAACTGGAAGTTGATCGTGGGATCCTTGTCGCTGTCGACACGGTAGTCGATATGGCGCATGCCCAGGATCAGGCGCAGTCGGTCATGCAATGACAGACGCGTGGCGGCGTAGATGGACTGTTGGGTCGCTTGTTCGTCGATGAACGTGCCTTTCGAGGGGAAGGGCGGCGTCGGGCCGCTGCCGTCCAGATCGCGCACGTCCTGGTATGGATACTTGGCGAAGCTCATGTCCGCGGGCGCGCCCTGGGTCTTGAGGTATTCCCGGCTGTGTTCGAATCCGAGCGCCAGTTCGTGGGTGCGGCCCAGCAGTTTGAAAGAGCCGTCGAGCTGCAAAGCGGCATCTTGCTTGACGTTCTTGACCCAGTAGCTGCCTGCGTAGCCGGCCATCGGGATTTCGAATGAAAAACCCGGCATGATTTCAAGAAACATCGAGGAGGTGCCCGTGGCCGGATTGATGGCATAGGGATACAGCAGGGCGAGGACCGAGCTGGAATTGCGTTCACCCCGGGAATAGCTGGTCCTGATGCGCCAGTCGGGCGACAGTTCGTGCTCGGCCTTGATGAACCAGTTCGTGTAATCGGTATCCCACTGGGTCCAGTCCGGTGCGACATTCTTGCTGCGCGACCATTCCGTGCGCCAGGCGTCCGTGGCGCTGGTGGCGTACCAGGCGGGCAGGCCGCCCCAGGTCGGGTTGTCGGTATGCGTGTCCTGGTAGCTGATGCCGGCCGACAGCAGCGTGTGTTCCCCGATATCCTGCTCGACGGTGCCGTAGAACGTCTGGCTGCGGTTCTTCATGCGGTCAATATAGCTGTCGCCTTGTTTGTAGTCGGCGATCAGGCGGGCGCGGGTATCGCCCGTGCTGGACAGCGGGGTCGACAGATCGACGGTGCCGCCTCTCTGGTTCCAACTGCCGCCCCGGAGGGACAGCGACCCCGTGAATTCGCGGCTGCTGGCGCGTTTGCGGACCATGTTGACCACGGCCGAAGGGTTGCCGAATCCGCTCATCAGGCCGTCCGATCCGCGCAGGACCTCGATGCGGTCATAAAGCACCGTGTCGTTGAAGATTTCGCCCGCGCTCCATTGTTCGTTGATGTTCGTGGGCACGCCGTCGATCAGGTAGTTTTCGATCTTGAAGCCGCGGGCATACATGGTGCCGCGGTTGCTTTCGTAGCGGTTGATCGACAGACCGATGCTCTGGTCGATGAGATCGGTCAGACGCTCGATTCCTTGGTCTTCCATCTGCCGGCTGCTGATGATGCTGACCGATTGCGGCGTGTGGCGCAACGAGGCATTGAATGGCAATGCCGTGGTGCCGATGTCGCTGCCGTAGAGGCCGGTATGTTCCGTCTCCACGCCGTCGCCCTTGACTCTGACGGAGGAGAGTGACGGCACGGCCGATTTTTCGATCGTGACGGAGTTTTCTCCGGTGGCCCGGGCGATCAGGCCGCTGCCCGCCAGCAGCCGGGCCAGTGCATCGCTTGCGGTATAGCGTCCCTGCAATGCGGGGGCCATGTGATCGAACGTGGATTTTTCGGTGTAGAGCACCTGCAATCCGGTGATGGCGGAAAGCTCGGCGATGGCCTGCGGCAATGGCGTGGCCCGGATGTCGAACTGATACAGAGGACTGGGCCGCGTGACCGTCTCGTGCGTGGCCGAAACTGGCTGGGCCAGTGTCATGGCCGATGGCCAGACGGCAAACGCAAGCGCGACGGCCAGTGAACAATGTTTCAAACGCGTAGGGGCAGGGGACATGCCGGGTCTCGTCAATAGGGTTAATAATCAGGATGCGTATGATTTGCATCTACTGATAAGACGAAACCGGCTGCACGCATCCCCCAGTTCAGTGCAGCAGGACCAGGGAATCCGTCACACGCGACTGGCGGACGGGTAGCGTGCGCGTGATGATGTTCAATGCGGCATCCGGATCCGTCGTGGAAAAGACGCCGCTGACCCTGAGTGCGGCCAGAGATGAATCAAGAATGAAAATGTGCCCGTCCCGGTAGCGGTTCAGTGCATCGACGACATCGGCCAGCGGGGTGTCGTAGAACACGAACTGGCCACGTTGCCAGGCATGGATCGTAGTGCGGTTGAATGCGACGGGAGCGCTGATGATGCCTTGGCCGGAGATCTCTGCCTGCTGCCCAGGTGCCAGGATTCTGGGCGGGCTGTCGCTGGCGCCCAGGCGGCGCAATTCGACAGCGCCTTTGTCCAGGCTGACGATCGTTTTGTCGTCGCGCAGTTCGACATTGAACCGGGTTCCCGTCACGCGGATTTCTCCTGCTCCTGCGGTGACGATGAACGGCCGGGCATCACCGGAATCGACATCAAACCAGGCTTCGCCTTTCAACAGCCGGACGCGGCGTGTCTGCGCGTCGTAGTCCACGGACAGGGCGCTGGCCGTATTGAGCACGATGCGGCTGCCGTCTTCCATCTGCAGTGGTGTTCTTTCTCCGACGGGGGACGTATAGTCGCTTTGCCATCGGATCAGCCAGTCCATGTGCCAGCCGATGGCCAGAATCAGACAGGCTGCCAGGACACAGCCTCGCATCGCTGCGCCGAACAGGAAAGGGTGGCGTGACGGTCGTGATCGCGCTGATTTGGCGGGTTGTTGCGGAACAGTTTTTTCCAGGGCCTGCGTGATCGGTATTTCCAGCGCGGCCCAGACCGATGCCATTTCTTCGCTGGCGCGCTGATGCCGCGGGTCTGCGCCCAGCCAGGCCAGGTAGTCTTCAATCGTTTGCCGCGCCTGATTCGACGTCGTCGCCAGGGCAGGGTCATCTTCGCCCGTCCTGACGCCAGCCTGGGAGGCAGTCAGGCCGGCGTCCCTGAGGCGTGCATGCCAGATTGCCGCCTGGGCCAGGATGGCTTCGGGCAGGTCGTCTGCTGCGGTTTGAGAGGTCGATTTCATGAGGGCGGCGCTCCGTGTGCTGCGGATTGCGTGGGATTCAGACGGAACGTCCTGCTTTGCGCAGGCGGTCGCGGCAATGCATCATGGCTTGCGCAATGTGCTTTTCAACGGTTTTTTCCGAGATCGACAGGTGCAAGGCCACTTCCCGCATGCTGAGGCCCTGTCCACGATACAGCAGGAAAACCTGACGGCATCTGGAGGGCAACTCGGCCAGGGCGGTATCCAGAGCCGCCAGTTCCTGGCGGGATGTGACGATTTCGTGGGGAGCGGGGTCGGTGCTGGCCTGATGCGACAGGGCGGTTTTGCCGGAATCCGTCGCCGTTTCGTCGATGGCTTCGTGGATTTTTTCCCAGCTTGCCTGCTTGCGGATGAGGTCGATGGCCAGATTGCCGGCCATCCGGTACACATAGGCCCTGGGATTGTCGGGAAAGGCAACCTGGGTGTTGCGGGCGCGTATCCAGGTTTCCTGTATGACGTCTTCCGCCAGGATCGAGGAATTCGTGCGCTTGCGGATGAAGTGCCGTAATTCATCGTAGTAGGTTTCTACGACCTGGGCCAGAGAACCGATCCTGGGTTTTTTCATGCGTGCCGGCCGCTGTCGGCGGGGTCAGCGTGGTTGTCGATTCAGGTCTATGCGGGCGACCTTTTCACGCGCGCTGGCATAGTACCGGGGTTTGAGCGGATCCTGCTCGCTGACGAACGGCCTGAAAGGTTCTTTCACGGATACGTAAAGCTGGCCCTTCGGACCCAGCGACAGGCTGTTGGGGTGGGTCGGCAACGCGTATCGGGCCTTGAGCGCATAGGTCCCGCCGTCCAGGACCGAGACCGTGCCCTGTTCTCGATGCGTCAGGTAGAGTTCGTCGCGTTCCGGGTTGTACAGCGCATCCAGGGTATCGCCCACCGGCAGGCGCTGGATGACTTTGCCCGTATCGGCGTCCAGGACGAAGACGGTCTTGGCGTGCTGATTTTCCGTGACGTACAGACGGCGGCGCTGCTTGTCCAGCGCAAAATTGAGTGGCAGGGCTTCTTCGTCGCCGGCCGGCTTCCAGCGTGCCAGGATCTGATGACTGTGCAGATCGATGACCAGGATTTCACCGTCGCCATTGCCTGCGAACAGCCGTTGGGTGTCCGTATCGATGAGCAATCCGGTCATCCATTTTCCGGTTTGCCGGATCGTGTCGATCAGTTCCAGGGTGCTGGCATCCAGCACCCAGATCACGCTTGGATTGCCCACGCCGCCGACGTAAATGCGGTTCTGGGCGGCGTCATGGATGACGGTCCGGGCGCCCATGCGCGAGCCATCGCTGCTCTTGTCGGTGAAATGGGTGCGCCGCATGGCGCCATCAGCCTCCTCCAGCGCGATCCGCGAGACTGCGGAGGCCAGGCTGTTGCTGATGAACAGGGCATCGCCCTGGGCATTCAGCGCCAGGCCGAAGTTCTTTTCGTCCGTATGGATGAGCCCTTTGACATCCAGGGTCATGGGGTCCATCTGATAGATCACGCCGCCCTTCACGCCAGGGGACATTTCGGCGGCAGCCGCGTACAGCAATTGATCTTGGGGGTTGTAGAGGATCTGATAGATGCCGTGAGACAGGGTCTTGACGAGCACGCCATCCGCCGTGACGGCGGATGGCTGTGCCTGGTCCGGAAGCAGGGCCCGGGCGGCTTCGCCCGTCCAGAAAGATCTTCCGGCGAAAGCGCCGATACCCAATGCCATGAAGATCGCGACCCCGATCAGTAAACGTTTAATCATGATGCTCCCGCGATAGCATATCGCATATTCATAAAATATGAATGATTATCATTCGTATTTTTGTTAAAAGTATAGAACAAACCCGCCGCCAGCAGGTGAAGCACTCCGGCCCGTGGTCAGGCAGGGGCGTGTACAAAGACGCGTTTGCGCAGCAGATCGGCCGTCCCTGTTCTAAAGACGGATCAGCGGCATGAAATCCCTACCTTTTTATTGCCGCAATTTTCGATATAGCGTGCTGCGGTGGATGCCCAGGCGGCGCGCGGCGCGGCTGACGTTGCCCTGGGAGGCGCGCAGGGCCTGCTCGATGGCCTGGCGTTCCAGCGCGCGCAGGCCGGCGGCATCCCCGGCGTCGTGGTCCGCTCGAGGCCATGATGCGGCGCCGGGCGCCGCCCCGGCGGGCACGGTCGGCTCGCGGCCGGACGGGCCGGCGGATGCGGGCTCCGGCCGGGCGATGTCCCCGGGCAGGCCGTCGGCCGCGATGGGCTCGGGGCCCGGGTGCTGGCCGAGCAGCCGGCGCTGCTCGCTGGACAGTTCCCGGTAGTTGGCCGGCCCG
>CBFGXR010000120.1:0-6295 GCA_965652675.1 uncultured Castellaniella sp. | reverse complement strand
CTTTGATGCGAATGAGAATGAATATTGATTGAGCACTATAGCATCTTGCGGCCGCTTGTGTGGCGCTGTGCGCGGGATTGTGGGCCTGGAACCCGGTGCTGAAGGAACGCACCGTGGTCGTGGCGGCGGGGGTGCCGCGCGCCTGGACGGCGCATGACGGCACGGTGGTCGCGCTCGACAGCCGCTCGTCCCTGACGATGCGGCTGCGCCTGCGGTCCCGCGAATTGCGTCTGAACGCCGGCCAGGCCGTGCTGGACGTGGCCGCGAACTGGCGGCCGCTGCGCGTGCACGTGGGCGATACGGTCATCCGCGACATCGGCACCGTCTTTCGCGTGCGGCGCGAGGGCGACGCCGCCCAGGTCGCCGTGCTGGAGGGGCGGGTCGAGGTCTCGGGGCCGTCCGGACGGGCCGAACTGGGCGCCGGACAGTCGCTGGATCTCGGGACGCTGCGTCCGCTGCCCGCCAGCGTGGCCGGACTGGAGCGCGAGACCGCCTGGCGCGAAGGCCGGCTGCGGTTCGACGGCACCCCGCTGCCCGACGTGCTGGCGCTGCTGAGCCATTACCGCGCCGCGCCCGTCCGCTGGGCGGGCGGCCCCGTCGCCGGGCCCGCGCCGCGCCTGTCGGGCGAATACCGCATCCGGGACGTCGAGGCGCTTATCGACAGCCTGCCCGCCATCCTGCCCCTGCGGATCGACCGCCGTCCGGACGGCACCGTCCTGGTTTCGGCCCGGTAAATCGTAAAAATTCGTGACGCGATGTCCATGTCGGGCCGCGCCGGATCGTCATTGCTCCTGATTTGATCAATTCTCAATCTCGTTATTGACACAGGGAGTGAAGACGATGGCGAATTCCAGGAGGCCCCGGCGCAGGGCCGCGGCGGTGCTGTCCGTGGCCTTGGCGGCGGGTGGCCTGGCCTGCGGCCAGGCCACTGTCTGGGCCCAGACAGCCGTGATCGCGCTGGATCTGCCCGCCCAGCCGCTGGACCAGGCGCTCAACGCGCTGGCCGCGCGCACCGGACTGCAGGTGATTTTTCCGACCGCGCTGGCCGAAGGCCGCCGGGCGCCGGCCCTGCGGGGGAACTATTCCGCGCCGCAGGCCCTGGACCGGCTGCTGCGGGGGTCCGGGCTGGAAGCCCGGATGACCGGGCCGAACCGCTACACGGTCGTGCGCCGGGGCGAGGACGCCGGCGGCGACGCGCGGGTGCTGCAGCCGGTCGTCGTGCGCGGCGCGCTGAACCCGACCACGGAAGGCACCGGTTCCTACGCGGCCCAGGCCAGCAACACGTCCACGCGCCTGAACCTGTCGGTGCGCGAGACCCCGCAATCGGTCAGCGTCATCACGCGCCAGCGCATGGACGACCAGGGGCTGACCACGCTGGCGGACGTGGTGGACAACACGCCGGGCCTGGTGATGAATACATCGGGCAACCGAGGCTCGGACACCAGTCCGATCTACGCGCGCGGCTTCCAGGTGGAAAACTACCAGGTCGACGGGGTCAACCAGGTCTACAGCAACTACAAGAGCATTTTCCAGACCGCCGACATGGCGCCCTACGACCGGGTCGAGGTGATCCGGGGCGCCAACGGCCTGATGAGCGGCGTGGGCGCGCCCGGCGCGACCCTCAACCTGATCCGCAAGCGCCCCACGCGCGAATTCCAGGCGCGCGCCAGCGTCGAGACCGGTTCCTGGGACCTGTACCGGACCGAGGCGGACGTGTCCTCGCCCCTGAACGAGTCCGGCTCCGTGCGCGGCCGGCTGGTTGCCGCCTGGCAGAAGAACGGCTCGTACCTGGAACGGCTGCAGGAACGCAGCAAGACCCTGTACGGCATCGTCGAGGCCGACCTGGGGCCGGACACCCTGGCCTCCCTGGGCTTCCTGTTCCAGAACCAGGACGCCACCGGCCATTCGCGCGGCGGTCTGCCGATGTTCTATGCGGACGGCGGGCGCACGGATTGGGACCGGTCCAAGTCCGCCGCCGCCGATTGGGCCTATTCCCGGCGCCACAACCAGACCTGGTTCGCCTCGCTGGAACATCGCTTCGAGAACGGCTGGAAGGTCAAGGGCACGCTGGAGCACAGCGTCTACCGCTACGATGAAGTGCTGGGCTATGCCCTGGGCGGGGCGCCCGACCGCGCCACCGGCGCGGGCGTGAACCTGTGGGCGGGCCGCTGGGCGGGCAAGCCGGTGCAGAACTCCCTGGACGTGTATGCCACGGGGCCCTTCACGCTGCTGGGCCGGGAACACGAACTGGTGGTCGGCACCACCGTGTCCCGCACGCGCGATGAAACCTCGCCATACAGCCTGTGGTGGTTCACGGGCTGGTCGTCGGCCATCGACAATATCTACACCTGGGACGGCCGGACGCCCGGCGCGCCGGACAATCCCGCGCTCGGGGACACCGTCAACCGCGAGAACCTGACCAGCGCCTACGCCACCGCGCGCTTCAAGCCCACCGACCGGCTGTCGCTGATCATCGGCGGCCGCGTCACCAACTGGGAAAACATCAAGGACACGCACTACTACGACGGCAGCGCGGCGGATCACCTGGACCGCCACGAGTCCGACAAGCTTACGCCCTACGCCGGCATCGTCTACGACCTGAGCGACGAATGGTCCGTCTACGCCAGCTACACGGACATCTTCAAGCCGCAGAACAACCAGGATCCCGGCGGCAACTACCTGGATCCCCTGCTGGGCCGCAGCTACGAGGTCGGCGCCAAGGGCGAACTGCTGGACGGCGGCCTGAACGTGTCGGCGGCCCTGTTCCGCGTGCAGCAGGACAACTTCGCCGTCGCGATCCCCGACGTCAAGGCGCCGGACGGCAGCCAGGCCTACGAGGCCGTTTCCGGCGCCACCACCCGGGGCATCGACCTGGAGGCGTCCGGCGAAGTGCTGCCGAACTGGCAGGTTTCCGCCAGCTTCACCCGCGCCCTGTCGAAGGACCGCAAGGGCGCGACCTTGACGACGGAAGTGCCGCAGAACACCGCCAAGCTGTTCACCAGCTACCGCTGGCCCGGCATCGGCCACGGCCTGACGGTGGGCGGCGGCGTGCGCTGGCAGAGCCGGGCCTACACCAAGAGTTCCGGCCAGGACGTCGAACAGGACGCCTACGCCGTGGTGGATCTGATGGCGCGCTACCAGAACAGCCGCGACATTTCGGCCCGCCTGAACGTCTACAACGTGTTCGACAAGTACTACCACCCCGATCCGGGCTCGACCTACTACGGCGCGCCGCGCGCGTTCCGGCTCGGCCTGGACATGCGTTTCTGAGGCCTCGGGCTGCCCATCCGCATCATGAAAGGAATTCGCATCATGCAGACTCGATTCATCCGCTCCTCCCTTCCGACGGCCGGCCGCACACCGGCCCGCCTGAGCATGCTCGCCCTGTGCGCCGCGTTGGCCGCGTGCGCCGCCCCCGGCGGGCAGCCGGACAAGGCCGGTCCGGGCGCGCGGGCGCAAGCCCAGGCTCCGGCTCGGCAGGCCGTGCTGCGCCGCGACCTCGCCCCCGGGCTCTACGAACTGGTGGTGGCCGACGGCGACGTGTTCGTGGCGTCCTCGGGCAAGAGCTTCAAGGCCGACGAGGGCGGCGCGATCTACCGCCTGGACCCGGACACCCTGGAAACCAAGGCCGTCATCCAGACCGACCGCAAGCCCTATGGCCTGGCCTATGACGCGCGCACGGACACGCTGTACGCCGGCAACACCCTGAACGGCATCGTGCAGGCCATCGACCTGAAGGCCGGCAAGGCGGCGAACTACCGGCTCGGCCAGGTCAAGGCCAAGGGCGGTGTCGAGCACGTCCGCCAGATCGCGCTGGACGAGGCGGGCGACCGCATGTTCGTCACCAATCCCGACACGGCGGGCAAGGTCTGGATCGTGGACCTGAAGCACGGCGTCATCCTGCACACGCTGTCCGGACTGCGCAAATGGCCCGCCGGCGCGGCCTACGACCCCGCCGCGAACCGCCTGTACATCGGCCAGGGCGGCGACTACGGCGTGACCGTCATCGATCCGGACAGCGGCAAGATCCTGCGCCGTTTCGCCCTGGACGGCGCCGAGCCCTTCCTGGTGAACGTCGCGCTGGACGGCACCGGCGCGCGCCTGTTCGGCGCCGACGCCAACAGCGGCCGCCTAGTCGTCTTCGACACCGCGACCGGCCGCGTCCTGGCGACCACGCCCGTGGGCGAAAGCGCCCTGGACGTCCGCTACAACCCGGTCCGGAACGAGATCTACGTCAGCAACCGGGGCGCCTCGCGCGCGCATCCCATGGGCACGGGCGCGATCACGGTGATCGACGGCACGACCTATGCCGTGAAGGCTCGCCACGACCTGCCGGCCCATCCGAACAGCCTGGCCCTGTCGGCCGACGGCCAGGTCCTGTTCGCCACGATCAAGGGACCGCACGACGACAAGCACCCCGCCTACCGGGCCGACGGCATGGAAAGCGTCGTGCGCATCGACCTGCGCGAATGAGCGGCGCGACGGTCGTGGCGGCGTCCGGCGGGGGACGCCGCTGGCGCCTGCGCGCCGGCGTGTGCCTGCTGATCGTGGCGGCGGCCGCCACGGCCGTCTGGGCCGGCCGGCCGGCGCCGCCCGCGTACGAAGTGGCGCGCGTCGAACGCGGCCAGGTGCGCGCCACCGTCCACGCGCTGGGCACATTGCGACCCCGGCATTACGTGGACGTGGGCGCGCAGGTGTCCGGGCAGATCCAGAAGATCCACGTCCAGCCGGGCGACACGGTCAGTCCCGGACAACTGCTGGTGGAGATCGACGCGTCCGTGCAGCAGGCGACCGTGGACGCGGGCCGCGCCTCGCTGGACGCCTTGCGCGCCCAGCTGGACGAGGCCCGCCCCGCCGCCGCCCTGGCGCGGGCGGACGCCGGGCGCCACCAGCGCCTGCTGCGGGCCGGCGCCACGCCCGCCCAGCAGGCCGACGCCGCACGGGCCGCCCTGCTGGCCGCCGAGGCGACCGTGCGGCGCATCGAAGCCGACATCCGCCGCACCCGGGCCTCGTTGCAGGGCGATGAGGCGCTGCTGGGCTACAGCCGGATCTACGCGCCGATCGCCGGCACGGTCGTGTCGCTGGAAGCGCGGCCCGGCCAGACCCTGAACGCGACCTACCAGACGCCCAACCTGCTGCGCGTCGCCGACCTGTCGGCCATGACCGTGTGGACCCAGGTGTCGGAGGCCGACGTCTCGCGGCTGCGCGTGGGCATGGAGGCTGTCTTCACGACCCTGGCCCAGGACGGGCGGCAGTGGCGCGGCACGGTGCGGCAGGTGCTGCCCATGCCGCAGCCGGAGCCGGCCGAGGCCGCGGGCGGCGCCGCCACGCAGCCCGCCGTGGGCGCCAAGGCCGTGTTCTACACCGTGCTGTTCGACGTGCCCAATCCGGACCGCGCCCTGCTGCCCCGGATGAGCGCGCAGGTGGCCTTCGTCACGCGCCAGGTCGAGGACGCCGTGCTGGCGCCCCTGGCGGCGCTGCGTCCGGCGGGGGAGGGGGCGGGCGCCGGCATGGACCGGGATGCCGACGCCGTCCGGACTTACCGGGTCCGGGTCCTGGAAAACGGCCGCGCGGTCCAGCGGACCGTCCGGATCGGCGCGCGCGACCGCCGCGCGGCCGAAGTCCTGGAAGGCCTGGCCGAAGGCGAACTCCTGATCCTGGGCGATCGCGCGGCGGACGGCGGCATGCCCCGCTTCGTGCTGTGAGCGCCCTGATCCGGCTCGAAAGCGTCGGCCGGTCCTACGGCGGCGCCGCGGGCGCGCCGGCCGCCCGGGCGCTGAGCGACGTATCGCTGTCCATCCGCGAAGGCGAATATGTCGCCATCGTCGGCGCCTCCGGTTCCGGGAAATCCACGCTGATGCACATCCTGGGCTGCCTGGACCGGCCCGACAGCGGCACTTACCGCTTCGAGGGCCGCGACGTCGCGGCCCTGCTGGCCGACGAGCGGGCCCGGCTGCGCCGGGAGGCCTTCGGTTTCGTGTTCCAGGGCTACCACCTGATTCCGACCGACAGCGCGCTGGAAAACGCCGCGCTGCCGGCCCTCTACGCGGGGGAAGACCGTGCGGCGCGCGAACGGCGCGCCGCCGGGCTGCTGGAACGCCTGGGCATGGGCGGGCGGCTGGAGCACCGGCCGGCCCAATTGTCCGGCGGTCAGCAGCAGCGCGTATCGATCGCGCGGGCCCTGGCCAACGGCGGGCGCGTCATCCTGGCCGACGAGCCGACGGGCGCCCTGGACTCGCAGAGCGGCGCCGAGGTCATGGCCCTGTTCGACGAACTGTCCGCCCGGGGCCATACG
>CBFGXR010000119.1:0-6317 GCA_965652675.1 uncultured Castellaniella sp. | reverse complement strand
ACCAGGACTGGCGCAAGCTGTACCAGCCGCTGGACGCCGGCGACGCGGCCGAGCCGGGCCGCGCGGACGTCGGCCCCGGGCAGCCGGGGACGAACGATCCGGCCCGGGACGGCAGGCGGACACCGGATGCCGGTTTCACGCCGGACATGACCGGACGGAACGCCGTGGGCCAGCCCGGAGCCGGCGACACCGGGGACGCCGATCTGCCCCTGGGCATGGCGCTGGGGCAGCTGCACGGCATCTACATCCTGGCGCAGAACGCGCGCGGCCTGATCCTGGTGGACATGCACGCCGCGCACGAGCGCGTCGTCTACGAGTCCCTGAAACAGGCCCTGGACCAGGCGCCCCTGCCGGCGCAGGAACTGCTGGTCCCGGTGGTGTTCACCGCCACGGAAATCCAGGTGGCCACCGCGCAGGCGCACCAGGACACGCTCGATGCCCTGGGCCTGCGGATCCGCGCCACCGGCCCGGCCTCGCTGGCCGTGCGCGCCGTGCCGGCCCTGCTGGCCCGGGGCGACATCGAATCCCTGGCGCGCGGGGTGCTGGCCGACGTCGAGCGCATCGGCCATTCGGCCCGGCTGACCGAGCAGCGCAACGAGCTGCTGTCGACCATGGCCTGCCACGGCGCGGTGCGCGCCCATCGCCGGCTGACGCTGGACGAGATGAACGCGCTGCTGCGCCAGATGGAACGCACCGAGCGCGCCGACCAGTGCAACCACGGCCGCCCGACCTGGTTCCAATGGAGCCTGGGCGATCTGGACAAGCTGTTCATGCGGGGGCAGTGAACCGATGCCGTCCTCCGCACCCGGCACGGCCCGCGCCTCGTGAACCCGAGCCACGCCCCCTTGCTGATCTGCCTGGCCGGCCCGACGGCGTCGGGCAAATCGGCGGCCTCGATGGCGCTGGCGCAACGCTGGCCGGTCGAAATCATCGTCATGGATTCGGCCACGATCTATCGCGGCATGGACATCGGCACGGCCAAGCCCACGGCCGAGGAACGGGCACGCGTGCCGCACCACCTGCTGGACATCCGCGATCCCGCGCAGTCGTATTCGGCGGCGGAATTCGCCCGCGACGCCGCCGCGCTCGCGCAAGACATCCGCGCGCGCGGCCGGATTCCTCTGCTGTGCGGGGGCACGATGCTGTACTACAAGGCGCTGCGCGAAGGCTTGAACGACCTGCCCGAGGCCGACCCGGCCATCCGCCGGCAGCTGGACGCGGAGGCGCTGGCGCGCGGCTGGCCCGCCCTGCACGCCGAGCTGGCGCGCGTGGACCCCGCCACCGCCGCCCGGCGGGCGCCCAACGACAGCCAGCGCCTGCAGCGCGCGCTGGAGATCTGGCGCGGCAGCGGCCGCCCCATGAGCGACTGGCTGGCGCGGCCGCCGGTGCCGGTCCTGCCCGGCTGGCGCTTCGCGACGATCAGCCTGGAGCCTTCGGACCGGTCCGTGCTGCACGCCCGCATCGCGCGGCGCTACCGGGCCATGATCGACGCCGGGCTGCTGGACGAAGTGCGCGCCCTGCATGCCCGCGCCGATCTGCACCCGGGCCTGCCGTCGATCCGCTGCGTGGGCTACCGGCAGCTCTGGGATCATCTGGACGGGCGGATCGCCCTGGATCAGGCCATCGAACAGGCCATCGCGGCCACCCGCCAGCTGGCCAAGCGCCAGATCACCTGGCTGCGGTCGCTGCCGCAACGGATCAGCGTGGACTGCCTGTCGGACCGGGCGGCGGAACAGGTCGCCGCATGCTGCGGGAAGGCGCTGGACGGCTGAACGCCGGCCTCGGCAGGCCGCGACCCGTCTTGACACTTCACAGCTAGGCAAGCCACCGGTGCGCCGCCAGCCACCGCCCCAGTTCATTGTCGTTGGCGACCGGCAGTTTGCTGAAAATGTTGGCGCGGTGCGTTTCCACCGAACGGGGGCTGCACGGCGGCACCAGCATGCGGGCGATCTCCTTGTTGGGATGGCCGGACCCCACCAGGTAGGCGACCTCGCGCTCGCGGGACGTGAGTTCGCGCCATTGCTGCTGGGCCGTGGCCCGCGCCCGCGCCTCGTCCAGGGCCCCGGGCAGCTTTTCCAGCAATTGCCGGGTGTCGGGCTTGACCACCCAATCGTAGGCGCCCTTGCGCACGGCCTCCAGCGCGGTCGGAATGTCGCCATGGCCGGACAGGAACAGGGTGACCAGCGGACTGTGCGCATTTTGCAGGCGCTCGAACACGCCCAGGCCGCTCAGCCCGCCCAGACGCAGGTCCAGGATGACGCAGCCGGGCTGACGCAGGTCGACCCCGGCCAGGAAGGCCTCGCCGGAACTGAACGACTGCACGGCGACGCCCTGGGAAAACAGCAGGATGAGCAGCGAGCGGCGCAGGGCTTCATCGTCGTCGACGACATAGAGGGTCAGGGGACTGTCGCTCATGACACGATGGGCAGCGAGAAAGTGAAGGCCGCCCCGCCCTCGGCGGGACGGGTGATTTCGATCTGCCCGCCGTGAGCTTCCACGATGGTGCGGCAGATGTTGAGCCCCAGGCCCAGGCCTTCGGTCCGGGTGCTGAAAAACGGCGTGAAGATGCGCTCCGCCTGATCCGCATCGACACCCGGCCCCCGGTCCGCCACCGTGACCTCCGCGGCGTGTTCGCGGCGGCGCGTGGCGACGGTGACCCGACGCTCGGCGACCGGCAGATCGCGCATGGCCTGAAGGGCGTTCTGCATCAGGTTCACCAGCACCTGCTCCAGCAGCACCGCATCCCCGCGCACGATCAGCGGACCGTCCGCGAGCCGCATCGCGCAGACGGTCCGGGCGAGTTTCAGCTCGGGCGCCAGCAGCGCACGCGCATGAACGGCGCATGCGTTGATATCGATGGAATCATGACTGGCCTGCTGCGGGTTGATGAAGGCCCGGACCCGCTTGACGATGTCGCTGGCGCGGCCGGACTGCTCGACGATCCCGTCCAGCGCGGTCACCAGCATGTCTTTCTGGTCCCTGTCGGCCAGGGCCCGGGCCGCCACGGCGAAATTGGACACCGCCATGAGCGGCTGATTGAGCTCGTGCGCCAGGGTCGAGGCCATTTCACCGACACTGGCCAGGCGGGCGCTGATCTGCAGCTGCCGCTCCTGCTCGCGCCGCTGCGCCTCCGCTTCGCGCTCCAGTCCGGCCTGGCGCCGCTCCGCGTAACGCTTCTTGCGCTGATGCCAGTACAGCGTGCCCAGCAGCGCCACGATGGCAGCGAGCCCGGCGATGATCTGCGCCCGCTCACGGGCCTCGCGCACTTTCCGCAAATCGCCGGTGACGGTCAGCGTCCAGCCGAGTTCGGGCAGATCCGTCCTCAGGGCGAGCAGATCCTTTGCGCGGCCGTCCCGGTCCGCGACCAGCCTGAGGCCGGGCAGATCGTCCGGCTGCTCGATCCGCCACGGCAGGGGAGCGAAGTCTTCACGCTCACCGTACTGGCCATGTTCACGGATCCATGCAAGATCGGCGGCCGTGAGCGCCCGTTCGCCGCGGTAGAGCCAGTCCGCGACGGAACTCAGGAACACGATGCCGCGGCGGTCCTGCAGCACGACGGGATCGGCATCGTCCGACCAGGTCTGACGCAGGCGCTCCAGCCCGAGCTTGACGACGCCAACGCCGATGATGCGGTCACCGTCGCGGATGGGCTCCGCGATGAACAGGCCGGGTCTGCCGGTCGTCAGGCCGATACCGTAGAAAAGGCCGCGCCCGCCCTTCATGGCGTCCTCGAAGTACGGGCGCTGCCGGTAGGACTGTCCGACGAAGCTTTCCGCCGTATCCCAGTTGCTGGCCGCGAGCGTCAGGCCCCGCGTATCCACGACATAGAGGGCTTCGGCCAGCGTACGGCGCCGCAGGTCGGCCAGATAACGGTTCACGGTATCCGCCAGCGCGGGCGAAGGCCGCAGCAGCAAGGCCGGCACGGCGGGCTGCCGCGCGACGACATAGGGCAGATCGCCGTAGCGCTCGACGATGCCGTGCAGCGCCAGCGCATAGGCCTTGGACGACTGGCGCAGCCGCATGGCCGTCGTGTGCAATTCCTGCCGCCCGGCCCAGTGGCCGGCCCCGATGACCAGCAGCAGGCTTGCCATCGCGGCAACGCCCCAGCGCGCAAGGCGCAGAGCCCTGGGAGAGATCATGGATGTCATGTGGTGTGCTCCGCCGCCAACAATAGCAAATCGCATGCGTCCGCGCGCCGTTTCCGGGACATCCTGCGTAGTTCTACGGAGCCGGCGGCTGTTGATGATCCGGATGCGGGGAGGGCCGCGCTGCCCGACACTCAGGGAACAAGAACTTCCCCGTCCGGCCGTCACGGCGGATGCGGGGCCATCATAAACGTCAGGAGACAGACCGCATCCGAACGGGGCGGCGCTCCAAGGAGATCAAGACATGGAAATTGCCGTGAACCCGCCCGCGACGGGCGACGCGCACGTCGGCGCGGCCGCGAAAGCCGCCCAGGAGCCCTCGACCGGAAAGGTCGTCAAGTCGATTTTCGCCGCATCCAGCGGCAATCTGGTCGAATGGTTCGACTTCTACACCTACGCCTTCTTCAGCGTGTATTTCGCCGAGCAGTTCTTCACGGGCGTCAGCCAGACGGTGGCGTTCATGCAGGCGGCCGGCGTGTTCTTCATCGGTTTCCTGATGCGCCCGGCGGGCGGCTATCTGTTCGGCCGCATGTCCGACCGCTACGGCCGCAAGCGCGCCATGGTGGTGTCCATCATCATGATGGGCGCGGGGTCCCTGGGCGTCGCCGTGCTGCCGACCGCCGCCACCGCGGGCAGCCTGGCGCCAGCGCTGCTGATCCTGATGCGCTGCATCCAGGGGATCTCCGTCGGGGGCGAATACGGCTCCACCGCCACCTACATGTCCGAGATCGCCAGGCCCGGCCGCCGAGGTTTCTTTTCCTCGTTCCAGTACGTGACGCTCATCGGCGGCCAGCTGCTGGCCAGCCTGCTGGCCGTCATCATGACGCACACGCTGGGCAGCGAGCAGATCACCGCCGGCTGGTGGCGCCTGCCGTTCGCGATCGGCGCCGCGGCCGCGCTGGTGTCGCTCTGGCTGCGTTCGGGGCTGGACGAGACCACCACGGAAAAAGACCGTGCCCGTTCCGGGTCGGGCGCCTTCAGGGAAGTGCTGCGCTACCCGCGCGCCTTCTGGGTCGTGCTGGGCATCACCTGCATCGGCTCGCTGGCCTTCTACGTGTTCACGACCTACATGCAGAAATACCTGATCAACACCGCCGGCCTGAGCAAGGGGACGGCGGTGGAGATCATGACCGCCTGCCTGTTCGTCTTCATGCTGATCCAGCCGGTCGTGGGGATGATTTCCGACCGGATCGGACGCAGGAATTCCATGCTCATCTTCGCCACCAGCATGATCGTGCTGCCGGTGCCGCTGCTGGCCGCCATCGGTTCGCAGCAATCCCCCCTGATCGTGGGACTTCTCATCCTGTTCGCCATGGTGTTCCTGAGCTTCTACACCTCGATTTCCGGGATCGTGAAGGCCGAAATGTTCCCCGCGCACGTCCGTGGCCTGGGCGTGGGCTTTACCTACGCCATCGGCAATTCGCTGTTCGGCGGCTCCGCCACCTATGTCGCATTGTTCATGAAGAACCACGGCTTCGGCGGCGTCTTCCCCTGGTACATGGTGGGGGTGGCGGCGCTGGGGATGGTGGCGATCCTGGCCATGCACGACAACCGGCGCCATTCGACGCTGGACAATCCCGAGGGCAGCGCCTACGGACGCTGACGGGTACGCGGGGCGGACGGCAAGCCGCCGCCCGACCCGGATGCAAAAACGCCCCTCCAGGGCCGCGAACCCTGGAGGGGCGCCGTTTCGGGTCTGTCCGGATCAGTCCACGATCGTCTGGGCGCCGCCTTCGGCCTGGGCTTCGATCGCGCCCAGCGTATAGACGGTTTCCCCCTGGGCGCGCAGGGTGGCGGCGATGGCGCCGGCCTGGGCCGGGTCCACCACCAGCACCATGCCGATGCCGCAGTTGAACACGCGCGCCATTTCCTGGTCGGCCACGCCGCCCTGGGCCTGCAGCCACTGGAACAGCGCCGGCCATTGCCAGGCGTCACGATGCAGATGGGCGCACAGGCCCGGCTGAAGGATGCGCGGCACGTTTTCGAGCAGGCCGCCGCCGGTGATGTGCGCCAGGCCCTTGATCCCCGCGCCGTGGGCCGCCAGGGCGGCCAGCACGGACTTGACGTAGATGCGGGTCGGTTCCATGACCACGTCGCCCAGGGGACGGCCGCCCAGGTCCTGGTCGGCCACGCCGCCCTGGGCCTGCAGCCACTGGAACAGCGCCGGCCATT
>CBFGXR010000118.1:0-6359 GCA_965652675.1 uncultured Castellaniella sp. | reverse complement strand
CGGCGACGACGCGCTCGGAGATCAGCACCGAGTCCTCGAAGTTGTAGCCGTTCCAGGGCATGAACGCGATCAGCATGTTCTGCCCCAGGGCCAGTTCGCCCAGGTCGCTGGAAGCGCCGTCGGCCAGCACGTCGCCGCGCGCCACCAGATCGCCGCGCGACACGATGGGCCGCTGGTTGATGTTGGTGTTCTGGTTGGAACGGGTGTATTTCTTCAGGTTGTAGATGTCCACGCCGACTTCGCCGGCGACGTTCTCGTCGTCGTTCACGCGGATCACGACGCGTTCGGCGTCGATGAAGTCCACGATCCCGCCGCGCACGGCCTGCACGGTCGTGCCCGAGTCCACCGCCACGGTGCGCTCGATGCCGGTGCCGACCAGCGGCTTTTCAGGCCGCAGGCAGGGCACGGCCTGGCGCTGCATGTTGGCGCCCATCAGGGCCCGGTTGGCGTCGTCGTGTTCCAGGAACGGGATCAGCGAAGCGGCGACCGACACGATCTGCGACGGCGCGACGTCCATGTAGTGGACGTTGGCCGGGGCGGTCAGCATGGTTTCGCCGGCCTCGCGGCAGGCGACCAGGTCGTCGGTGAAACGGCCTTCGTCGTCCAGCACCGCGTTGGCCTGGGCGATGACGTACTTGCTTTCCTCGATGGCCGACAGGTATTCGATCTGGTCGGAGACCTTGCCGTCGATGATCTTGCGGTAGGGCGTTTCCAGGAAGCCGTACTCGTTCAGGCGCGCGTACAGGGCCAGCGAGTTGATCAGGCCGATGTTCGGGCCTTCCGGGGTTTCGATCGGGCACACGCGGCCGTAGTGGGTCGGGTGCACGTCGCGGACCTCGAAGCCGGCGCGCTCGCGCGTCAGGCCGCCCGGTCCCAGGGCCGACACGCGCCGCTTGTGGGTGATTTCCGACAGCGGGTTGGTCTGGTCCATGAACTGGGACAGCTGGCTGGAACCGAAGAATTCCTTGATCGCGGCCGAGATCGGCTTGGAATTGATCAGGTCGTGCGGCATCAGGTTTTCGGTTTCGGCCTGGCCCAGGCGTTCCTTGACGGCGCGCTCGACGCGCACCAGGCCGGCGCGGAACTGGTTCTCGGCCAGTTCGCCCACGCAGCGCACGCGGCGGTTGCCCAGGTGATCGATGTCGTCGATCTGGCCACGGCCGTTGCGCAGTTCCACCAGCAGCTTGATGGTGTCGAGGATGTCCTCGTCGGTCAGGGTCAGCGGACCCGTGTTGCCGGTATCGCGGCCCAGGCGGCTGTTGACCTTCATCCGGCCGACGCGCGACAGGTCGTAGGTTTCCTCGGAGTAGAACAGGCGCTGGAACAGGGCCTCGACGGCTTCCTCGGTGGGCGGCTCGCCGGGGCGCATCATGCGGTAGATGGCCACGCGCGCGGCCATCTGGTCGGCGGTGTCGTCGGTGCGCAGGGTCTGGGAGATGTAGGCGCCTTCGTTCAGCTCGTTGATGTAGAGCGTCTCGATGTCGCGGATGCCCGCCGCGCGGAATTCCGCCAGCAGGGATTCGGTGATCTCGTCGTTGGCCTGGGCCAGGACTTCGCCGGTATCCGGGCTGACGACGTTCTTGGCCAGGACGCGGCCCAGCAGGAAGTCCTCGGGCACCGAGATGTGGTCGACCTTGGCGGCGGTCAGGTCGCGCAGGTGCTTGGCATTGATGCGCTTGTCTTTTTCGACGATGACATTGCCCTTCTTGTCGGCGATGTCGAAGCGCGCGACCTCGCCCTTCCAGCGTTCGGGCACGAATTCGAGCATGCCGCCTTCCTGGTGGAGGGCGATGTGGTCGAAGCTGGAGAAATAGGCCAGGATGGCTTCCGGCGTCATGCCGATGGCCTTCAGCAGGATCGTCACCGCCATCTTGCGGCGGCGGTCGATGCGGAAGAACAGGATGTCCTTGGGATCGAACTCGAAATCCAGCCACGAGCCGCGGTAGGGAATCACGCGCGCGGAGAACAGCAGCTTGCCCGAGCTGTGGGTCTTGCCGCGGTCATGCTCGAAGAACACGCCGGGCGAACGGTGCAACTGGGACACGATGACGCGTTCCGTGCCGTTGATGACGAAGGAACCGGTGTCCGTCATGAGCGGGATTTCGCCCATGTAGACTTCCTGTTCCTTGACTTCCTTGACGGTGGGCTTGCTGACTTCGCGGTCCATCAGCACCAGGCGCACCTTGGCGCGCAGCGGCGACGCGTAGGTCAGGCCGCGCTGCTGGCATTCCTTGACGTCGAACACGGGGGTGCCCAGCACGTAGCTGACGAATTCCAACCGTGCCATCTGATTGTGGCTGACGATGGGAAATATCGAATTGAAGGCCGCCTGCAGTCCTTCTTCCTTGCGTTTGGACGCGATCACGTCCGACTGCAGGAAGGTCTTGAACGATTGCAGCTGAGTCGCCAGCAGGTAGGGGACGTCCTGGACGTCCTCGCGCTTGGCGAAGCTTTTGCGTATGCGCTTCTTTTCGGTGTACGAATAAGGCATGAGCACTCCGACTCGAGGGTTGCTTAGGCCGTCAACCACGGCCATGGTTTACGACTCCGGAAAACCCGGCTCTGCGTGACGCGGAGGGGCGTCGAACGCGGGTTTTCTGGAAACGCAAAAGCCCGGGAGGCTTTGGAAAGCGTCGAACGGGCCTGAAACAGGGGTTCGACGCTTCCCCGGGCTTCCCGGGCGCGGCGACGCGGTCTTACTTGAGTTCGACCTTGGCGCCGGCTTCTTCCAGCTTCTTCTTCGCGTCTTCGGCCGAGGCCTTGTCCGCGCCTTCCTTGACGGGCTTCGGAGCGCCGTCGACCAGGTCCTTGGCTTCCTTCAGGCCCAGGCCGGTGATTTCGCGCACGGCCTTGATGACGTTGACCTTGTTGGCGCCGACTTCGGCCAGGACGACCGTGAATTCGGTCTGCTCTTCAGCGGCGGCGGCAGCGCCACCGGCGGCCGGGGCGGCGGCCACGGCGACAGCGGCGGCAGCGGCGGACACGCCGAACTTGTCTTCCATTTCCTTGATCAGCTCGGACAGTTCGAGCACGCTCATGGCGGCGATCGCGTCCAGGATTTCAGCTTTAGTTGCCATTTTTAGAACTCCAGATAATTGAATAAGCCAGGTTTGGTTGTCGCTTCCAGCAACGAAGGGATGCCGGCGGACCGCTTACGCGGCCTGCTTCTGGTCGCGCACGGCCGCCAGGCCGCGCACGAACTTCGTGGGCACTTCGTTGAGCGTACGCACAAACTGAGCGATGGGCGCCTGCATGGTGCCCAGCAGCTTCGACAGCAATTCCTCGCGGGACGGCATGGTGGCCAGGGCCTTGACGCCATCCTGGTTCAGCAGGCTGTTGGGCAGGGCCCCGCCTGTGATGACCAGCTTGTCATTGCTTTTCGCGAAATCGGCCAGGACCTTGGCGGCCGCCACCGGGTCGGGGCTGATCCCATAGATCAGCGGACCGGTGAGCTGGGCGGACAGACCCTCGAAGGGGGTGCCGGCCAGCGCGCGGCGCACCAGCGTGTTCTTCAACACGCGCAGGTACACGCCCGATTCACGCGCAGTCTTGCGCAATACGGTTACGGAGGCGACGTCCAGACCACGGTACTCGGCGACGATGATCGATTGGGCGCGACCGACTTCGGCCGAGACTTCCTCGATGACCACCGCCTTTTCTTGGCGATTGAGACTCATGGTTGAACACTCCATCTAACGACGCCGGGGAAACCCCCGGCATCAACCGAATGCGGCGCGCCTGGTCGAGTTCATAATGAATTCTTCCTGGGCGCCGTCTACGCTGGATCCGGCGATACGGCCCGGGATTAAGCGTCACGCCAGGGGCGATCGGCTCCAGCGGTCTTTGACAGCGGCGCCCGACCCGAAGGCCGGGCACAGCCCAAAGTTCTGTGTGCCGGCCTTAAGCGGCCAGCGAAGCCAGTTCGACGCGCGCGCCGCCACCCATGGTGGAGGACACGGCGACCTTGCGCAGATAGATTCCCTTGGCCGCCGCGGGGCGGGCCTTGTTCAGGGCGTCGATCAGCGCGGCCAGGTTGACCTGCAGCTTTTCGACATCGAAGGACGCGCGGCCGATCGTGGCGTGGATGATCCCCGCCTTGTCGGTGCGATACTGCACCTGGCCGGCCTTGGCGTTCTTGACGGCGGTGACGACGTCGGGCGTAACGGTGCCGACCTTGGGATTCGGCATCAGGCCACGGGGGCCCAGGACCTGGCCCAGGGCACCGACAACGCGCATCGTGTCGGGCGAGGCGATGACCACGTCGAAATCGATGTTGCCGGCCTTGATGCTGGCGGCCAGGTCATCCAGACCGACGATGTCGGCGCCGGCGGCCTTGGCGGCCTCGGCCTTTTCGCCCTGGGCGAAAACGGCGACGCGCACGCTCTTGCCGGTGCCGGCGGGCAGCACCACGGAGCCGCGGACCAGCTGGTCGGACTTCTTGGGGTCGATGCCCAGCTGCACGGCGACGTCGATGGATTCATCGAACTTGGCGGTGGCGGTTTCCTTGACCAGCGCGATGGCTTCGGTCACGGGATACAGCTTGGTGCGATCGATCTTGGCCGCGATGGCGGCGACGCGTTTGCTCAGCTTGGCCATGATCAGACGACTCCTTCCACATCGATACCCATGCTGCGGGCGCTGCCGGCGATGGTCCGCACGGCGGCGTCCAGGTCGGCGGCCGTCAGGTCGGGCTGCTTGGTCTTGGCGATTTCCTCGGCCTGGGCGCGCGTCAGCGTGCCGACCTTGGCGGAATTGGGCGTGGCGGAGCCCTTCTGGACGGCCGCAGCCTTCTTGATCAGGATCGTGGCCGGCGGAGTCTTCATGATGAACGTGAAGCTCTTGTCGGCGAAAGCGGTGATCACCACGGGGATCGGCAGACCGGGTTCCAGACCCTGGGTCTTGGCGTTGAACGCCTTGCAGAATTCCATGATGTTCAGACCGCGCTGACCCAGCGCCGGACCGATCGGGGGAGAGGGATTGGCCTTACCAGCTGGCACTTGCAGCTTGATGAAGCCGACGATTTTCTTCGCCATGCGATGCTCCTGTCGGGTACGTGCGCCGATTCCTGAAAGGAACCGGCTCCCCGGTTAAATAAGACCCCCACGCTGCGCCTTCGGCTTGCTGCTCCCCGGAGGGGTGCTTTTTGCCTTGGGGCGGCCTGGCGGCAAAAAATCAGACCTTTTCGACCTGACTGAAATCCAGTTCGACCGGCGTGGCGCGACCAAAGATCGTGACCGACACGCGGACCTTGCTTTTCTCGTAGTTGACTTCCTCGACGCTGCCGTTGAAGTCCGCGAACGGGCCTTCCTTGACGCGCACGGTTTCGCCGATTTCGAAGAGCACCTTGGGACGCGGCTTTTCCACGCCTTCTTCCATCTGGGAAAGGATCTTTTCGACTTCCTTTTCGGAGATGGGGGCGGGACGGTTGCCGGAACCGCCCAGGAAGCCCGTGACACGGTTGGTGCTTTTCACCAGGTGCCAGGTTTCGTCGGTGAGGTCCATTTCGACCAGGACGTAGCCCGGGAAGATGCGACGCTCGGAAATCGACTTGCGGCCGTCCTTGATTTCGACGACTTCTTCGGAAGGCACGAGAATGCGGCCGAAGGCGTCCTGCAGCCCGGCGCGCTCGATGCGTTCGGCCAGGGCCTTGTGGACGCTTTTTTCCATGCCCGAGTAGACATGGACGACGTACCAGCGCTTGCTCATGCGGTTTTCGTTCCTTAGTTCCAGCCCAGCAGCAGGCCGTAGATGATCCAGCCCAGCAGCTTGTCGGCGATCCACAGCAGAGCGCCCATGGCCAGCACGAAGGCGAACACGATCGCGGTCATGCGCGTGGTTTCCTGGCGCGAGGGCCAGACGACGCGGCGCGTCTCGTTGTACGATTCGCGGCCGAAGGCGAACGTGCGCCGGCCGGTGTCGCTGAACCAGACGATGATCGCGGCCAGAACCAGGCCCGCGACGAAGGCGCCCACGCGCACATAGCCGGGCTGGTCCACGAGGGCCGAATACGCCACGATACCCGCAACGATCACGAGCACGGCCAGGCCGAGCTTGATGCGTTCGGCGGCACGGCTGACGGTTTCTACGTTCTGGTGAGACATATACGGGCGTTGGACGCCGCTGCTGCGGCAATGAGATCGGTGGCAGGGGCAGAAGGAATCGAACCCTCAACCTTCGGTTTTGGAGACCGACGCTCTGCCAATTGAGCTATACCCCTAAACCTCGAAAAACGGCGGCGCTGCCGCACCCCCGTTTTTTGAAAAGCAGCGGTGGGCGGCCAGGCCAGCCCACCATTGTACTACAGAATTACTTGATGATTTTGGCGACGACGCCGGCGCCCACGGTACGGCCGCCTTCAC
>CBFGXR010000117.1:0-6375 GCA_965652675.1 uncultured Castellaniella sp. | reverse complement strand
GTTTCGGACTTGGCGTCGGGCAGAAGTTCGGCGGCGATCTTGCGGGCCTCGTCGGCCGAGACGAAGATCGAGGTGCCGGGCTTGAACCAGCGGCCGTTCTCGACGTTGACCGCGCCCTGGATCGTGCCCGGCACCTGCGCCGTCGGCGCCTTGACCTTGCCCAGATAGAAATCCAGCGGACGGGCGTCCACCAGCCGGACCTGGGCGTTGCCGACCTGCGCGGCCACCTGCTCCGTGGTGGCGATGATGGATTCGTCCAGCTTCGGCACGAAGGCCGTCGCGGCGACCGAGGGTGCCGCCTGGTCGCGCGGCAGGCCGGCGTCGGTCCAGGCCTTCAGCCCGCCGTTCAGCACGGACAGGTTTCTCAGGCCCAGGTATTTCAGGGTCCAGTACACCCGCGCCGAGGCGCCGAAGTCGGTGCCGTCGGCCCCCGACGAGACCACCACCGCGTGGGTGTCCTGATCCACGCCCAGGCCGCGCACCAGCTGCGTCAGCGCGTCCAGCGGCGGCAGCTGGCCGGGATTGTCCGCCGGCCCGCGCCACTGCGCGTAAGGTGCCGAGACGGCGCCGGGAATGTGGCCGGCGGCGTAGGCGTCCGGCGGACGGATGTCGATGACTCGCACGGCCGGCTGCTGCCGGGCGGCGTCCAGTTCGGCCGGCGTCAGCAGCGGCTGGGCGGCCCAGGCGGCCGAGGAGGCTCCGAAAGCCAGGAAAAGCGCACCCAGGCGGGCGGACAGGAATTTCATGACGAGGCCTTTTGAAGACAGGAAAGCGATCGTCCATTTTCCCAGATCCGATCACACGGCCAGCGATACCTATAAAACCTGTGGTTATATCGAATGCCGGCGGCGTATCGCCCTCAGGCTCGCAGCGGACCGGCCAGATTGGCGGGGATCACCTGAATCACCCGGGCGGCGCTGTCGGTGGCGGCGGCCAGCGCCTCCATCGGCGCGGCCCCGCCGGCCCAGGCATGGACGAAAGCGGATGCGAAGGCGTCGCCCGCGCCGATGGTGGAGGTCGGGACGACGATCCGCGCGGGATGGAAATGGCCCTGTTCGCCGTCATGGAACAGGGCGCCGCCCTGCCCCAGCGTCACCAGGACGGACTGGCCGGGCCGGCGCAGCAGCCGCCGGGCCAGATCCCGGGCCGTGTCCGGCGCGGGCGCGTCGGTGTCCAGGGAAACGTCCCCGCACAGCCGGGCGGCCTCGCGGGCATTGACGCACAGCAGATCGGCCCGTTCCCAGAGGCCGCGCAGGGCCTGGGGGTCGGCCAGCTGGCGCGCGCCGGGCGTCACCACCAGTTTGTGGCGCGACGCGGCCATGCGCGCCAGGGCCTGTTCCAGCCAGGTCTGGGATTCCAGCGACAGGCCCGTCACGTAGACGACGTCCGCCGCCTCCAGGCCGGGAAAGCCCTGTTCCCCGACCCAGGTGCTGGCGCCGCGCTGCGCGTAGGCGCGCGCCGCGCCGGTCTCGTCCACCATCACCACGGCCTTGCCCGTGGGCAGCGCGTGATCGGGCATGGCCGTCTGGATGCCGTGGCGCCGGAGGATGTCCCGCAGCAGGTCGCCCTCCAGGTCGCGTCCCACGCAGGCATGGACGGTGACGTGGGCGCCGCGCGCGGCCACGTTCAGCGCGGCGTTCACCGCGCCCCCGCCCGCGTACAGGCCGATGTGTTCCACGTCCTGCTTGGCGGCGCGCATCGGCTGGACGCGGGACACGACGATGTCGACGATGGCCGCGCCGATGGTGGTGAATTGCATGGATCGATCCGCCTGAAAAGAAGAAGGGCTCAGGATTTCAGCACCTCCGCCGCCCAGTCCGCGAAGACGCGCATGCGCCGGGGCGGATGGCGGTGGTGGGGGAACAACAGATTAACCGGCATCGGCGGCGGCGGACAATCCGGCAGGACGTCGACCAGCCCCGGCGCGCGCGCGGCGCTGGCCAGCGGCACCTGGATCAGCCCGAGACCCGCCCGGCAGGCGGCGTCATAGGCCGCGCTGTTGTCCACGGTGACCCGGGACCGCATCGGCACCCGGACGACGCGGCCGCCGGCATCCCGGTATTCGAACAGCGCCGGCCCGTCCGAGGCATTGGGGCGGTAGTCCACCAGCCAGTGGCGCGCCAGATCGTCGGGGCCGAGCGGCCGGCCGTGGGCGCGCAGGTAGTCGGGGCTGGCGAAATTGCCCAGGGGCATCGCGCCCAGCGGACGGCAGGCGAGCGATTCGTCGACCACCGCGCCGACCCGGATGACGCAGTCGAGCCCTTCGCCGATCATGTCGGCGCGCCGGTCGGAACTGGAGATTTCCATCCGCAAGGCCGGGTGGCGCGCCAGGAATTCCGGCAGCCGGGCCATCAGCGGGCCCCCCGCCATGCCCAGGGGCATGCCGACCCGCAGGCGGCCGTCCAGCGGTCCGTCCGGACGCCGGAAGAAACCGCCGAGTTCGTCCAGGCCGTCCAGCACGGGCGCGCACCGGTCCAGGAAGGCCCGCCCGTCCCCGGTCAGGCCGACCCGCCGCGTGGTCCGCTGGAGCAACCGCCCGCCCAGGCGCTTTTCCAGGCGCTGGATGGCCGTGGACACCGTCGCACGCGGCAGGCGGAGCTGTTCCGCCGCCTGGGTGAAGCTGCCCAGGGCGGCGACCCGGATGAAGATCCGCAGGTCCTCGGCCGAAGGCGTGTAGGCGGACTCGGGGGACGATGGATCCTGATTGATCGAAATTTTCGACATGTAATGTTGAATAAAGACTATTTATCCATTCAGTTTCAAACAATATAGTGTCTCCATCCGGACCGCAAGCCCGGCGCCGCGCGCAACGGACGCCCGGAAACCGCAACCGGCCGCTTCGAACACCCCGCCCACAGGAGATCCGCCATGACCACGACCGCCCCCCACCCCGCTCCCTCCGCCCCCCATCCCCTCGCCTTCATCACCGGCGGCAGCCGGGGCCTGGGCCGCGCCTCCGCCCTGCACCTGGCGCGGGCGGGATGGGACATCGTCCTGACCTACCAATCCCGCGAGGACCTGGCCCGGGAGGTCGTCGAGGAAATCCGGTCGCTGGGCCGCGCCGCGCTCGCCCTGCCGCTGGACACGACCCGGACGGAGACTTTCCCCGCCCTGGCCGCCTCGCTGCCGGCGCTGCTGCGCGACACCTTCGGCCGGGACCGCCTGGACGCGCTGGTGAACAACGCGGGGACCGGCATCGACGCCGCCTTCCTGGAGACCACCGAGGCGCAATTCGACCAGATGATGCACGTGCACCTGAAAGGCGTGTTCTTCCTGACCCAGGCGCTGGTCCCGCTGCTGGCGGACGACGCCCGCATCCTCAACGTCTCCAGCGGACTGACCCGGTTCTCGTTCCCCGGCAAGGCGGTCTACGCCATGATGAAGGGCGGGATCGAAGTGCTGACGCGCTATCTCGCCAAGGAACTGGGGCCGCGCGGCATCCGCGTCAACGTCCTGGCGCCCGGCGCCATCGCCACCGACTTCGGCGGCGGCGCGGTGCGCGACAATCCGCAGGTCCACGCCGCCATCGCCGGCAGCACGGCCCTGGGCCGCGTCGGCGAGGCGGACGACATCGGCGGCGCCGTCGCCGCGCTGCTGGCTCCGGGCAGCGCCTGGATCAACGGCCAGCGGATCGAGGCCTCGGGCGGCATGATCCTCTGAGCCGCTTCGGGACGGGGCCGAAGGCGCCGGCTCGGATCGTGTTCGTAAGGGTTTTCCCTGAGTACAATACCGGGTTTTCCCATCCGCCAGACCCTTCATGTCTCAATCATCAACCGCCGGTGCCGGGCGGGCTTCCGCCGGCCTGGTGCTGTTCGCCCTGGCGATCGGCGCATTCGCCATCGGCACCACCGAATTCGCCACCATGAGCCTGCTGCCCTATTTCGCGCGGGACCTGGGGATCGACGCGCCCACGGCCGGCCGCGTCATCAGCGCCTACGCCCTGGGCGTGGTGGTGGGCGCCCCGCTGCTGACCGTGCTGGCGGCCCGCATGGCGCGGCGCACCCTGCTGGTGGCGCTGATGGGCCTGTTCGCCCTGTTCAACGGCCTGTGCGCCTTCGCCCCCAGCTACGAATGGCTGCTGGCGCTGCGCTTCCTGAGCGGACTGCCCCATGGCGCGTACTTCGGCATCGGCGCACTGATGGCCGTCTCGCTGGTGCCGCACGCCCGGCGCAACCAGGCGGTGGGCCGCATGTTCCTGGGGCTGACGGTGGCCACCATCCTCGGCGTGCCTTTCGCCAACTGGCTGGGGCATGCGCTGAACTGGCGCTGGGGCTTCGCCCTGGTGAGCCTGTCCGGCCTGCTGACCATGGGGCTGGTCGCCTGGCTGGCGCCCCACAGTCCGCCCGAGCCGGGGGCCAGTCCCTGGCGCGAACTGGGCGCGCAGCGCCAGCCCCAGGTCTGGCTGACCCTGGCGGTCGGCGCCATCGGCTTCGGCGGCCTGTTCGCCGTCTACACCTACCTGGCCGACGTGCTGCTGGAAGTGACGGGCGTGTCCCCCGATGCGGTCCCCCTGGTGCTGGCGGTCTTCGGCGTCGGCCTGACCGTGGGCAACATCCTGGTGCCCTGGCTGGCCGACCGGGCCCCGATGCCGACGGCGGCGGGGCTGCTGGTCTGGAGCGCGGCCATGACCGCGCTGTTCCCCCTGGCGGCCGGCAACGTCTGGACGCTGTCGGCCGATGTGTTCTTCATCGGCTTCGGCGGCGCGCTGGGCACGATCCTGCAGACCCGGCTGATGGACGTGGCGCGGCACGCGCAGGGCCTGGCCGCCGCGCTGAACCATTCCGCCTTCAATTTCGCCAACGCCCTGGGGCCCCTGCTGGGCGGCATGGCCATCGCGCGCGGCTACGGCTGGACGTCGCCCGGCTGGGTCGGCACCGGCCTGGCGCTGGCCGGCCTGGCGGTCCTGGGGCTGTCGGTCCAGGTCGACCGGCGGCGCGCCCGGACGGGTCCGGCCTGAATCAGGCGATCTTGTCCTGGGTCCGGGTGTCGAAGTCCGACGCGTCGTGGCGTTCCCGGAGCTGCCCGGACGGGTCGCCCGAGGTCCGGTTCACCATCCGACCACGCCGCACCGCCGGGCGGTCGCCGACGGCCCGCGCCCAGCGCAGCAGATGGCGATAGTCGCCGGCCGACAGGAATTCCGCCGCGTCATAGACCTGATTCAGGACCAGGCCGCCGTACCAGGGCCAGATCGCCATGTCGGCGATGGTGTAGTCGTCGCCCGCGATGAATTCATGGTCCGCCAGGCGCTTGTCGAGCACGTCCATCTGGCGCTTGGCTTCCATGGCGAAACGGTTGATGGCGTATTCGATCTTCACGGGGGCGTAGGCGTAGAAATGGCCGAAGCCGCCGCCCAGATACGGCGCGCTGCCGACCTGCCAGAACAGCCAGGACAGGCATTCGGCCCGGGCGGCGGGTCCGGTCGGCAGGAAATCGCCGAACTTTTCCGCCAGGTACGTCAGGATCGCCCCGGACTCGAAGACCCGGACGGGCGCCGGGCCGCTGCGATCCATCAGCGCCGGGATCTTGGAATTGGGATTGACGCCGACGAAGCCGCTGCCGAACTGGTCGCCTTCGCCGATGCGGATCAGCCAGGCATCGTATTCCGCCCCCGCGTGCCCCCGCGCCAGCAGTTCTTCCAGCATGATCGTGACCTTGACCCCGTTGGGCGTACCCTGGGAATAGAGCTGCAGCGGATGCCGGCCGACCGGCAGTTCGCGCTCGTGCGTGGGCCCCGACACCGGACGGTTGATGTTGGCGAACCGGCCCCCGCTGGGCTGGTCCCAGGTCCAGACCCGGGGCGGCTGGTATGCGGGCGTCTGACTCATGCTGCGTGCTCCTGGTGGGCCGCCGCCCCATGGGCGGCGCGGCGGCAAAAGCCTTTACAGTAACAGCATCGGCCAGCGCTGTGAACCGGACCCGATGCCGGTGCGCGGGATGCGCGCCGGCGCTGGACGAACCCCTCGTCCGGCCCTATGATGGACCGGCTTCATTCAACCTTCAAAGGAGTAGCGGATGGGTATCATCAGCATGATTGTCGTCGGTTTCATCGTCGGCCTGATCGCGCGCGCGATCATGCCGGGCGAGCAGAAGCTGGGCTGGATCCTGACCACGGTCCTGGGGATCGTCGGCTCCATCGTGGCCGGCTACCTGGGCGCCGCGCTGGGCTTCTACCAGGCCGGCCAGGGTGCGGGCTGGATCGGCTCGATCGTCGGTGCCTTGATCGTGCTGTTCATCTATGGCCTGATCGCCCGCAAGTCCTGAACGGACACCGCTTCGGCCCCGGGGCCGAAGCGGCGCGAGGATCCGCGATCAGTAATGCGGCGGCCGTTCGTCAACGCCGCCGCCCGGGCCGGGCGCGTTGCCGGCCGCGAACTG
>CBFGXR010000116.1:0-6380 GCA_965652675.1 uncultured Castellaniella sp. | reverse complement strand
AGGCCCCGTTCGGCGATTTTCTCCGGGTTCAGCCAGACGCGCATCGAGTAGTTGCCGGCGCCCCACAGTTGCACCTCGCCCACGCCCGGGATGCGCGCCAGCCTGTCCTTGACGTTCAGGACGGCGTAGTTGCGCAGATAGGTCAGGTCGTAGCGTTGGTCGGGCGACACCAGATGCACGACCATCGTCAGGGTGGGGGTCGCCTTGATCGTCGTCACGCCCAGGCGCTGAACGTCCTCGGGCAGGCGCGGCAGGGCTTGCGCGACCCGGTTCTGCACCAGTTGCTGGGCCTTGTCGGGGTCCATGCCCAGGTGGAAATTGACCGTCACCGTCAGGTTGCCGTCGCTGTTGGCCTGCGACTGCATGTACAGCATGTTCTCGACCCCGTTGATGGCTTCCTCGAGCGGTGCCGCCACCGTTTCGGCGATCACCTTGGGGTTGGCGCCGGGAAACTGCGCGCGCACGACGACCGAGGGCGGCACGACCGCCGGGTATTCCGAAATCGGCAGGCGGAAGACGGCCAGCAGACCGGCCAGCAGGATCAGGACCGAGAGGACCGCCGCGAAGATCGGCCGGTCGATGAAGAATCTGGAAATGTTCATGGAGAGGCGCTCAGGATCGGTGCTGTTCGTCCGGCGACTGGCCGGGCAGGGGAGTGGCGGCGCCCGCCGCAAGCGCGCCGCCGTCGGCGCGGACCGGTGTCGGCGCCACGGTGTCCCCCGGGCGGATGCGCTGCATGCCGTTCACCACGACCCGGTCTCCCGCCGTCAGGCCGGTCCGGATGACGCGCCAGCCTTCCCGGCTGGCGCCCAGGGTCACTTCCCGGTAGGCCGCTTTGTTCGCGTCGTCCACGACCATGACGAAGCGCTTGGCCTGGTCGGTGCCGATCGCCTGCTCGCGCAGGAGCACGGCATCGTGGGGGGCGCCGGCGCCCATGCGGATCCTGGCATAGAGGCCGGGCCGCAGCCGGCCGTCCGGGTTGTCGAACAGCGCCCGCACGCGGATCGTGCCGGTCGAGGGATCGAGGCTGTTGTCCAGAAACGCCAGCCGGCCCTGGCGGGGGTATCCCGGCTCGTTGGCCAGGCCCATGGACACGGGGACGGCCGTCCCGGCGTCCGAGGCGGCCGTGCCGTTCATCTCCAGGAAGGCCTGTTCGTCCATCTCGAACGAGGCGTAGAGCTGCGAGACGGAGACCATGGTGGTCAGCGGGCGCGCGTCGCCGGCACCGACGATGTTGCCTTCGGTCACCGCCGCTTTCGAGACGCGCCCGTCGATGGGGGCGGCGATGCGGGTGTGCTCCAGATCGAGCTGTGCCGATCGCAGCGCGGCCTGGGCGGCCTGCACGCGGGCGGAGGCTTCGCGGGCCGCATTGCGCTTTTCCTCGAAGTCCCGCCGGGCGATGGCATTGCCGGCGAGCAGCCGCCGGGCCCGGGCCAGGTCCGCGCCGGTATAGGCGGCCTGTGCCGTGGCCGCCGTCAGCTGTGCCTGCGCCTTGTCGACGGCGGCCTGATAGGGGCGCGGATCGATGGTGAAGAGCGGATCGCCGCGCCGGACCCGCGCGCCGTCCTGAAAGCGGACCTGGGTCAGGGTGCCGGACACCAGGGGCCGGATCTCGACCCGCTCCACGGCCTCCAGGCGTCCGGAATATTCGTGCCAGTCCGTGATCGCCTGATACCGGATCGTGGCGACGTCCACCGGGATCGCGGGCGTCGGAGACGGATGGCCGGCATCGGCAAGCGTGCCGGCGCTCTCGCGCATCAGCAGCAGGCCGCCGGCGAGCAGCAGTCCGGCCAGTGCGAGCGCGGCGTATCGTGCATGGGAAGAAGACATGACGGGATTCCTTTTGAACAGTGCGCTATTATTTGTTTTTCGTGAATTTGGATAAATATCCAATTTTTGCCATCACTGTTCAAAACGAAAGAACAATGGCGCGCGGCCGGCACCGTCCCGCGCCAGGAGCACGGATATGGATCATCTTCAAGCCATGCGCGTCTTCACGCGGGTCGTCGACGCCAACAGCTTCACCCTGGCCGCCGACAGCCTGGATATGCCCCGAGCCACGGTGAGCACGATCATCCGCAAACTCGAACGGCACCTGGGCGCGCGGCTGCTGAATCGCAGCACCCGCCGCCTGAGTCTGACCCCCGACGGCGCGTCCTACTATGAACGCTGCGTCGGCATCCTGGCCGACGTCGAAGAGGCCGAATCGTCTTTCCGCGACCGCGCGCGCGGCCCGCGCGGCCGCCTGCGCATCGACGCGCCGCCCTCCCTGGGCCGGCTGGTCCTGATCCCGAGGCTGTGCGATTTCCATCACCGCTACCCGGACATCGAACTGGTGGTCGGCCTGAGCGACCGGCCGGTCGACATGGTGCAGGATGCCGTCGACTGCGTATTGCGGATCGGTGAATTGCGGGATTCTTCGCTGATCGCCAAGCGCATCGGCGTCTTCAAGAGCGTGACCTGCGCGGCGCCGGCCTATCTGGAACGCTACGGGAAGCCGGAGACGATCGACGATCTGGCGCGTCATCGGGCCGTCAACTATTTCGTGACCCGGACCGGGCGCACCATCGACTGGAGTTTCAAGGTCGGCAACGAGGTCGTGACCGTTCCGGTCAAGGGCTCACTGGCCGTCAACGATGCCGACGCCTACGTCAACGCCGGGCTGACGGGGTTCGGCATGATCCAGCCGCCGCGCTATATGGTTGCGCAGCATCTGGATAGCGGTGAACTCGTCGAGGTCCTGGAGGCCTGGTCGCCGCCGCCGATGCCGATTTCCGTCGTCTATCAGCAAAGCCGGCATCTTTCTTCCAAGGTCCACGTGTTCGTCGACTGGATCACCGAGGTCTTCAGCGGCTGCGTGCTGATGGACAAATGCAGGGGCAACTACCCCTTGGATCAGGATTGCCGGTTCGCGGGCGAGCGGGCGATGCCCAATGGGCTGCGGGAGATCATGGAGCGGCAGAATCTGCTGGAAAGCGCGTTCTAGGTCTCTAGGTCGGGCTTTCCGGTCAGCGGAAGCGGGAGGAGGGGGCCGCAGGATGGCGTGGAAGCCGCGTGGTGCGAACGGAGAGACTTGAACTCTCATGCCTTACGGCGCCAGAACCTAAATCTGGTGCGTCTACCAATTCCGCCACGTTCGCCAGGCAAGCTGATCATTATAGCGTGATCCGGTAGGGTTTCCCGGCCGTCTACGGGTCGTTCCACTTTCCGCTAAAATACCCCGTTTATTGTTCATCATTCAATAGGTTCCGAATGCAGCCCGTGGTTGAAAAATTGTCCGGCCTGGAGCGCCGCGTTGATCTGACCGTCTCGGTCGCAGACATCGAAAAGGAAGTCCAGACGCAGCTCAAGCGCGTCGCCAAGACGGCGAAGGTGCAGGGCTTCCGTCCCGGCAAGGCGCCCCTGTCGGTCATCGAACGCAGCCATGGTCCTTCGGTCCGCTATGACGTGATCAACACCCAGATCGGCAAGTCCCTGGACAAGGTGATCGCCGACGCCAACCTGCGCGTGGCCGGCACCCCCAGCCTGGAACCCAAGGTCGAAGGCGCCGAAGACGGCGTGATGGCGTTTTCCGCCACCTTCGAGGTCTATCCCGAAATCCAGCTGCCGGACCTGTCTTCCCTGAAGATCACCCGCAACACCGTCCAGGTGGGCGACGCCGAAGTGCAGCAGACCATCGACATCCTGCGCCGCCAGCGCACGATCTTCAAGCCGGCCGCCGACCGCGCCGCCCAGAGCGGCGACCGCGTCACCCTGGACTTCGTCGGCACCATCGACGGCGTGGCCTTCGAAGGCGGCACCGCCCAGGACTTCCCCTTCGTGCTGGGCCAGGGCCGCATGCTGCCCGAATTCGAAGCCGCCGCCACCGGCCTGAAGGCCGGCGAGACCAAGGTCTTCCCGCTGGCCTTCCCGGAAGACTACGGCAGCCCCGCCGTGGCCGGCAAGCAGGCTGAATTCACGATCACCGTGAAAGAAGTCGCCGAGCCCGAACTGCCCGAAATCGACGCCGACTTCGCCCGCGCCCTGGGCCAGGCCGAAGGCAACGTCGACGCCCTGCTGGCCGACGTGCGCGCCAACGTCGAACGCGAGGCCCAGGCCCGCGCGAAGAACCGCACCAAGGCCAGCGTCATGGACGCCCTGGCGGGCGCCTGCGATTTCGACCTGCCCAAGGCCCTGGTGGACAACGAGGTCGCCAGCCGCACCGCCGCCGCGCGCGAAGAGCTGAAACAGCGCGGTCTGCCCAACGCCGACAGCATCCCCATCCCGGAAGAAACCTTCCGTCCGGAAGCCGAACGCCGCGTGCGCCTGGGCCTGCTGGTGGGCGAACTGATCAAGTCCGCCGATCTCAAGGCCAAGCCCGAACAGGTTCGCGCCCGCATCGAGGAATTCGCCAAGAGCTACGAACAGCCCGCCCAGGTCGTGGCCTACTACCTGTCCGACCGCCAGCGCCGCGCTGAAATCGAATCGCTGGTCCTGGAAGACAACCTCGTCGAGCACATCCTGGCGGCCGCCCAGGTCACCGACGAAGCCGTCGATTTCGACACTTTGATGGGTGCCCGCTGACATGAACCGGTTCACCGATTTCTACGCGTCGATGCACGGCGGGGACTCGGTCGTCCCCACCGGCCTGGGCTACGTGCCCATCGTCATCGAACAGTCCGGCCGCGGCGAGCGGTCCTACGACATCTACTCGCGCCTGCTGCGCGAACGGGTGATCTTCTTCGTGGGGCCGGTCAACGACCAGTCGGCCAATCTGGTCGTGGCGCAGCTGCTGTTCCTGGAATCGGAGAACCCGGACAAGGATATCTCGCTGTACATCAATTCCCCGGGCGGCTCGGTCTACGCCGGCATGGCGATCTTCGACACCATGCAGTTCGTCAAACCCGAAGTCTCCACCCTGTGCACCGGCCTGGCCGCCAGCATGGGCGCGTTCCTGCTGGCCGCGGGCGCCAAGGGCAAGCGCTACGCGCTGCCCAATTCGCGCATCATGATCCACCAGCCTTCGGGCGGCGCCCAGGGCCAGGCCTCGGACATCCAGATCCAGGCCAAGGAAATCCTCAGCCTGCGCGAACGCCTGAACGGCATCCTGGCCGAACGCACCGGCCAGGACATCGAGCGCATCGGCGTGGACACCGAACGCGACAATTTCATGTCCGCCGACGACGCGCGGGACTACGGACTGATCGACAAGGTACTGGTTTCGCGCACCGACGAAGCCAAGTGATTGGATAGCCATGACCGAAAAAAAGGGTTCCAGCGAGGACAAGGCGCTGCATTGCTCCTTCTGCAACAAAAGCCAGCACGAAGTCCACAAGCTGATCGCCGGGCCTTCCGTCTTCATCTGCGATGAATGCATCAGCCTGTGCAACGACATCATCCGCGAAGAGTCCCAGGACGCGGCGCGGGCCGCCGTGCGCAAGGAACTGCCCACGCCGCAGGAAATCAAGACCTTCCTGGACGGCTACGTCATCGGCCAGGAAACGCCCAAGCGCAATCTGGCGGTGGCGGTCTACAACCACTACAAGCGCATCCGCTACCAGGACGCCAAGGACGGCGACGTCGAACTGTCCAAGAGCAACATCCTGCTGATCGGGCCCACCGGCTCGGGCAAGACCCTGCTGGCCCAGACCCTGGCGCGCATGCTGGACGTGCCCTTCGTGATGGCCGACGCCACCACCCTGACGGAAGCCGGCTACGTCGGCGAGGACGTCGAGAACATCATCCAGAAGCTGCTGCAGAACTGCAACTACGAAGTCGAAAAGGCCCAGCGCGCCATCGTCTACATCGACGAGATCGACAAGATTTCGCGCAAGTCGGACAACCCCTCCATCACCCGCGACGTCTCGGGCGAGGGCGTGCAGCAGGCCCTGCTTAAGCTCATCGAGGGCACGGTCGCCTCGGTGCCGCCGCAGGGCGGGCGCAAGCATCCGAACCAGGACTTCGTCCAGGTCGACACCACCAACATCCTGTTCATCGTCGGCGGCGCCTTCGACGGCCTGGAAAAGATCATCCGCGATCGCAGCGAACGTTCCGGCATCGGCTTCGCCGCCACGGTGCGCGCGCGCTCCGAGCGCGGCGTGGGCGAACTGTTCGCCGAGGTCGAACCCGAAGACCTGATCAAGTTCGGCCTGATTCCCGAACTGGTCGGCCGCCTGCCGGTGGTCGCCACCCTGGAAGAGCTGACCGAGGACACGCTGGTGCGCATCCTCACCGAACCGCGCAACGCCGTGGTCAAGCAGTTCCAGAAGCTGTTCGAGATGGAAGACGTCGAACTGGACGTCACGCCCGAGGCCCTGACGGCGATCGCCCGCCGGGCCGCAGTCGTCAGAACCGGGTGCCGGCCACCGTCAGGCTGCCGCTGTTCACGCCGGTGGTGTAAG
>CBFGXR010000115.1:0-6493 GCA_965652675.1 uncultured Castellaniella sp. | reverse complement strand
GAACAGCGTGCCCCGGTCGTAGACCAGGTTGAATTCCACGTAGCGGCCGCGCCGGTAGGCCTGGAAGGCGCGTTCGCGTTCGCCGTAGGGCGTGTCGCGCCGGGCCTGGACGATGGGCGCGTAGGCCGGAATGAAGCAGTCCCCCACCGCCCGGGTCAGGGCGAAGCAGGTGTCGAAGTCCGGCGCGTTCAGGTCGTCGAAGAACAGGCCGCCGACGCCGCGGGTCTCGCCCCGGTGGCGCAGCAGGAAGTAATCGTCGCACCAGGCCTTGTAGCGGGGATATTTGTCGTCGCCGAAGGGGGCGACCGCGTCGTGGCACACCTGGTGGAAGTGGCGCGCGTCGGCCTCCACCGGGTAGTAGGGGGTCAGGTCCAGTCCGCCGCCAAACCAGAAGACGTCGGCGTCGCCGCCCTGGCCGTGGGCGACGAACAGGCGCACGTTCATGTGCGTGGTCGGAACGTGCGGATTGCGCGGGTGCAGCACCATGGACACGCCCATGGCTTCCCAGCCGCGGCCGGCCAGTTCGGGCCGGTGGGCGCTGGCCGAGGGCGGCAGGGTGTCGCCGCGCACGTGGCTGAACAGCACGCCGGCGCGCTCGAAGACCGCGCCGTTTTCGCAGTAGCGGGCCAGTCCGCCGCCGCCCTCCGGGCGCGTCCAGGGATCGCGGCCGAAGGCGGCGCCCTCGAGATCCTCCAGGGAGCGGACGATGCGGTCCTGGAGATCGGCAAACGTGTCGTGGACCAGGGAGACGGGGACGTGCATGTCGGGGCCTGCGCGCGCTGAGGGTCAGTCGTGCCGCTTGCCGGCGGCCAGCGCGCGCCAGCCGATGTCGCGGCGGAACTGGCGGCCTTCGAACAGGGTCTGGTTGACGGCGTCGTAGGCGGCCTGCTGGGCGCGGCGGATGGAGTCGGCCAGCGCCGTCACGCACAGGACCCGCCCGCCGCTGGTGCGCAGCGTGTCGCCGTCGGCGACGGTGCCGGCATGGAAGGTGACGCAGTCGGCGGTGTCCGTCGCCAGCGCCGTGATCGGATCGCCCTTGCGGGGCGCGTCCGGATAGCCGGCGGCGGCCAGCACCACGCCCACGGCGGTGCGCCGGTCCCAGTCGATCCCGGCCTGGTCCAGCGTGCCGTCCAGGGCGTGTTCCAGGGTTTCGGAAAAATCGCTTTTCACGCGCAGCATGATGGGCTGGGTTTCCGGGTCGCCCAGGCGGCAGTTGAATTCCAGGACCTTCAGGCTGCGGCTGGCGTCGGGGCCGGGGCCGATCATCAGGCCGGCGTACAGGAAGCCGGTGTAGGGGATGCCGTCGCGCGCCATGCCCTGGATCGCCGGCTGGATGATTTCGCGCATCACGCGGTTGTGCAGGGCCGGGGTGACGATGGGCGCGGGCGAATAGGCGCCCATGCCGCCGGTATTGGGACCCTCGTCGCCGTCCAGCAGGCGCTTGTGGTCCTGGCTGGTGGCCAGGGGCAGGACGTGCTGGCCGTCGCACATGACGATGAAGCTGGCTTCCTCGCCGTCGAGGAATTCCTCGACCACCACGCGGGCGCCGGCTTCGCCGAAGGCGCCGTTTTCACCCAGCATGTGGTCGACGGCGGCCAGGGCCTCGTCCAGGTCCTGGGCCACGACCACGCCCTTGCCGGCGGCCAGGCCGTCGGCCTTGACGACGATGGGCGCGCCCTGGGCGCGGATGTAGGCGCGGGCTTCCTCGGCGTCGGTGAAGGTGCCGTACGCGGCGGTCGGGATGTCGTGGCGCACCATGAAGGCCTTGGCGTAGTCCTTCGAGCTTTCGAGCTGGGCGGCGGCCCGCGTGGGGCCGAAGATGCGCAGTCCGGCGGCGCGGAAGGCGTCCACGATGCCGGCGGCCAGCGGGGCTTCGGGGCCGACGACGGTGAAGGCGATCTTTTCCCGGCGGGCGAATGCGATCAGGCTGTCGGTGTCCTGCAGCGGCAGGTTTTCCAGGAGTTGCGCGCGGCCGGTGCCGCCGTTGCCCGGCGCCACGTAGACCTTGTGCACCCGGGGCGATTGCGCCAGGCGCCAGGCCAGGGCGTGTTCGCGGCCGCCGGAGCCGATGACGAGCAGTTTCATTCGGCCTCGTCCAGAACGGCGGTGGTGAAGACTTCCTGGACGTCGTCCAGGTCTTCGAGGAGGTCGATGATTTTTTGCATGCGCTCGGCGTCCTCGCCGGCGAGCTGGACCTTGGACAGGGCCTTCATGACCACGCCGTGGATCTCGGCTTGCAGGCCGGCGGCGTCGAAGGCCTGCTTCAGGGCGGCGTAATCGCCGGGTTCGCAGGTGACTTCGATCACGCCTTCCTCGTCGGACTGGACGTCGTCGGCGCCGTTGTCCAGCGCGACGTCCATGACCTGTTCCTCGGATGTGCCCGGGGCGAAGATGAACTGGCCGCAGTGCTTGAACATGAAGACGACGCTGCCGTCCTGGCCCAGGTTGCCGCCATGCTTGGCGAGCGTGTGGCGGACTTCGGACACGGTGCGCTGGCGGTTGTCCGTCATGCAATCGATGATCAGGGCGGCGCCGCCGATGCCGTAGCCTTCGTAGCGGATTTCCTCGTAGTTGGCGCCGTCGTCGGTGCCGGCCCCGCGCTGGATGGCGCGCAGGATGTTGTCCTTGGGCATGTTGGCGGACGTGGCCTTGTCCCAGGCCAGACGCAGGGCGGGATTGGCGTCGGGGTCGGGGCCGCCGGCGCGGGCGGCCACGGTGATTTCACGGATGATCTTCGTCCAGAGCTTGCCGCGCTTGGCGTCCTGACGCCCTTTGCGGTGCTGGATGTTTGCCCATTTGCTGTGTCCGGCCATGATGTGTCGAGTTCAATAGGGTGCGTTCAACGAACCTTGGATTTTAGCGCCTCGGGCCGGATCAGTCTGCGGCGGCGCGCCGCAGGCCCGCCCAGACGATCGCGCCGATGATGAGGGCGCCGCCCGCCAGCGCGCGCGCCGAAGGATACTGCGCGAACAGGACGGCCGCGAACAGGATGGCGTAGACCGGTTCCAGGGCGATCACGATGCCGGCGGTGCGGGCCTTCAGCCGGGCCAGGCTGGCGACCAGCAGGGCATGGGACAGGGCGGTGCAGAACACCCCCAGCATGAACAGCCAGACCCAGTCCAGGGTCCTCAGCGCGGCGAATTCCGTCAGGCACCAGGGCAGGGTCAGCAGGGCGACGACGCCGTTTTCCCAGCAGGCCAGTTCGCGGGCCGGCAGCAGGCCGACGGCCTTGCGGTTGGCCAGGGTGAACAGGGCGAAGGACAGGCCGGAAGCCACGGCCCAGCCCAGGCCGATGGTGGCCTGGTCGCCGAAATCGAAGGACGGCGTGACCAGCGCCAGGCCGGCGGTCACCAGGGCGACCACCGCCCATTCCGAAGCCCGTGTGCGCTCATGGAACAGGAAGCCTTCGAGCAGGGTGATGAAGGCGGGGAAGCTGGCGAAGCCCAGGGTGGCGATGGCGATGCCGCCGACCTTCACGGCGACGAAGAAAGTCGTCCAGTGGATCGCCAGCAGGACGCCGGCCGCCAGCAGCACGGGCAGGGCGCGGCGGCCGGGCCGCACGGGGCGGTGGCCGGCGCGGGCCATGAACAGCAGCAGGGCCGCCGTGGCGAACGCGGCGCGGCCCGCCGTGATCAGGACGGCGCCGGCCTGGATCAGTTCGCCGAAGATGCCGGTCAGTCCGAACAGGACGGCGGTGATGTGGATGGCCGTCGTGGCCTGGCGGGAATTCATGCTAGTCTGATTCGGTGTCGAACTGTGAGGCCCGGCGGGGCCGTGGGAGTCATCGTGGAAAAAGTGGAAAAGGCCCGGGTGATCCGCATCCATGGGCATGGCGGGCCCGAACTGATGCGGCTGGAGGAAATCGACGTCCCGCCTCCCGCGCCGCACGAGGTCCGCATCCGCCAGAAGGCGGTCGGCCTGAATTTCATCGACATCTATTGTCGCACGGGGCTGTACCCGAATCCCTTGCCGCACGGCCTGGGGTTCGAGGCCTCCGGCGTGGTCGAATCGGTGGGTGCCGATGTGCGCCATCTGCGCGCGGGCGATCGCGTGGCCTATGGGCAGAGCCCCATCGGCGCCTATGCCGACCTGCGCAACGTGCCCGCCGACCGGGTCGTCAGGATCCCCGACGGCGTGGGCTTCGAGCAGGCCGCCGCGCTGATGCTCAAGGGGCTGACGGTGCAGTACCTGTTCCGCCAGACCTACCGGCTGCAGGGCAACGAGACGATCCTGTTCCATGCCGCCGCGGGCGGCGTCGGCCTGATCGCCTGCCAGTGGGCCAGGGCGTTGGGCGTGCGCCTGATCGGCACCGCGTCCACCCCGGAAAAGGCGGCGCTGGCGCGCCGCCACGGCGCCTGGGAAGTCATCGACTCCAGCCGCGAGGACATCGTCGCCCGGGTCAAGGAACTGACCGAGGGCCGCAAGGTCCCGGTGGTCTACGACGGCGTGGGCAAGAGCACCTGGGAAATCTCGCTGGACTGCCTGCAGCCGCGCGGCCTGATGGTCAGCTTCGGCAATGCGTCCGGTCCGGTCGAGGGCGTGAACCTGGGCGTGCTGGCGGCCAAGGGCTCGCTGTACGTCACCCGGCCGACGCTCGCCACCCATGTGCCCACCGCCCAGGCCATGCAGGCCGCCGCCGACGAACTGTTCGAACTGGTGACGGCCGGCAAGCTGGACATCGTCATCGGCCAGCGTTTCGCCCTGGCGGACGCCGCCCGGGCGCACGAAGCCCTGAATGCGCGCGGCACCACGGGCGCGACGGTGCTGACCCTGGACTGATCAGGCTTCCTGGTGGTAGCGCTGCAGGCGCTCGACTTCCTCGCGCGAACCCAGGATGACGCCGACGCGCTGGTGCAGGGCGTCGGGCTGGATGTCCAGGATGCGGCCGGTGCCGTCGATGGCGCGCCCGCCCGCCTGCTCGACCAGGAAGCTCATGGGGTTGGCCTCGTACATCAGGCGCAGCTTGCCCTTGCGCCCGGAGGCCCGGGCGTCGCGGGGGTACATGAAGATCCCGCCGCGCGTCAGGATGCGGTGCACGTCGGCCACCATGGACGCGATCCAGCGCATGTTGTAGTTCTTGCCCAGGGGGCCGGTCTCGCCTTGCAGGCATTCGTCGATGTAGCGGCGCACGGGCGCTTCCCAGTGCCGCATGTTGGACATGTTGATGGCGAATTCCGCCGTCTGTTCCGGCAGGCGGATGTTTTCGTGCGTCAGCAGCCAGGAACCCATTTCGCGGTCCAGCGTGAAGCCCATGACCCCCGCGCCCACGGTCAGCACCAGCATGGTTTGCGGACCATAGATGGCGTAGCCGGCGGCGACCTGGCGGGTGCCGGGCTGCAGGAAGTCTTCTTCGGCGATTTCCCGTCCGGCGGCCTCGGCGGGCGCCTGCAGCACGGAGAAGATCGTGCCGATGGACACGTTCACGTCGATGTTCGATGAGCCGTCCAGCGGATCGAACAGCAGCAGGTTCTGGCCCTTGGGGTAGTGGTTGGGAATGCGGTGGATGGTCTGCATTTCCTCGGAGGCCATGGCCGCCAGGTTGCCGCCCCATTCATTGGCTTCCAGCAGGATTTCGTTGGACAGGACGTCGAGTTTCTTCTGGACTTCGCCCTGGACGTTTTCCGTGCCCAGGCTGCCGAGCACGCCGCCCAGCGCCCCCTTGCTGACGGCGTGGCTGATCGCCTTGCAGGCGCGCGACACGGTTTCGATCAGCAGGCGGACTTCGGCCGAGACGGCCTTGTGCTCGCGCTGCTGCTCGACCAGGTACTGGGTCAAGGTCTTGTATTTCAAGGTGAGTTCCTAGAAGAAAATGGAATCAGTAAATGTAGCGCTGTTCTGCGTGGGCTGTGCCAGCTGGCGTCCACCTCGCGGCCTGCATGCCGCTCGGATTCGCCAGGCATGGGGTAGTCCATGGGGACTGCCCCATGTCCGGGCTCATCCCGGCGGGAAAAAGGCATGCTAAGTGGCAAGTGCTTTTGAAACGATTTCGCGGACGTTGCGCGACAGGTCCGGCGCGTCCAGCACGCGCCGCAGGGCGGCCTGCATGCCGGCGCGGGCGACGGGCTCGTGGCGCGCCCAGTTGTCGAAGGCGCGCGACAGCCGCGCGGCGACTTCCGGGTTCAGGGCGTCGAGCGCCAGCACCTGTTCGGCCCAGAAGTCATAGCCTTCCGGGGTGTGCAGGTTGCCGGGGTTGTCCAGGCAGAAGCGGAAGACGACGGCGCGCGCGCGGTTGGGGTTGCGCAGCGAGAAATCCGGCAGGGCCATCAGGGCGCGCACGCCGGCCACCGTGCAGCCCGGCGCGCTGGCCTGGACGCCGAACCAGCGGTCCAGCACCAGCGGGTCGTCGCGCCAGCGCGCGTGGAAGTCGGCCAGCGGTTCGGCGGCGGCCTGCGGTGTGTGCTGCAGCAGGGCGGTCAGCGTCCCCAGGCTTTCGGTCATGTTGCGGGCCTGGCGGTATTGCGCCAGGGCCAGATCGGCCGCGCCGGTCGCGCCG
>CBFGXR010000114.1:0-6495 GCA_965652675.1 uncultured Castellaniella sp. | reverse complement strand
CTGCGGACTATTCCGTGCCTGGCGAATCCGAGCGCCGTGCAAGGCGCGAGGTGGAGAGCTGCGACGGCTGGAGATCAGGGCATTTTCGCCCATCCGTATTTCCCAGTCTGGCGAGGTTTTCGGGTCGTGTCCAGAATGGGCGTTTCTGCTTTGATGGACACTCGTCATGAGCAATCAGACCGACCGGAACCTGCGCGGGTTCGGATGGCTGCGGACGCTTGAAAGGGATTATTATCACCAGGTATTACTACGTGATAACAGGCTCATGATGGCAACGTCTCTCAAGATCGACGACACGCTGAAAGATCGCGTCCGGCGTCTCGCCAGTCAGCGTCGTCGTTCGCCTCACTGGATCATGCTCGAAGCGATTCAGCAGTACGTCGAACGCGAGGAAGCGCGCGATTGCTTCAAGCAGGAAGCCTTGGCGTCCTGGACAGCCTACAAGGAAACCGGTCGTCACCTGACCGGCGAGGAGACTCGTGCCTGGTTGGACACCTGGGGTACCGATGATGAAGGGGCGGCGCCCGAGTGCCACAAGTAATCGTCACCGAAGGCGCGGCGGAAGGCTTGGAACGATGCCGGCGGTTTCTGGCCGGCAAGGCGCCGAAGGCCGCCAGGCGGGCCGGCGAAGTCATCGGACATCAATTCCTGCTATTGGAGACGACCCCCGACATGGGCCGGCCGTTCCTTGAAATGCCCGATCTGCGCGAGTTGGTGATCGCCTTCGGGGATTCTGGCTACGTGGCGCTGTATCGTCACGAATCGGTCGATGATGCGGTGTATGTGCTGGCCTTCCGGCATCAGAAAGAAGCGGGCTATTGACTGGCTATAACTGCCGCAACAGATCGCCGATTCCGGCGCGGTCCATGCCGCGCGCCAGCGCCAGGCGCAGCGCGATGCGCGCCTGCAGGGGATTCAGGGCCTGGGCGGCCAGCATGCCGCTTGCCGCATCGTCGGCGGCGTCGGTGACCAGGCCGTCCGGCACCCGGCTGGCGCGCACGCACACCAGGCCGCGCCGGGTTGCCTGGGCGCAGCCGCGCACGGCGGCCGGGCTCAGGCTGCCGTTGCCCATGGCCGCGACCACGATGCCGCGCGACCCGGCCTGGATCGCGGCGGCGTAGGGATGCGCGGGCGCATCCTGGTAGTCCAGGATGATGTCCACCGCCGGCAGGGCGCGCAGGCCGGCCAGGGAAAAGACCGCCGTATCGGGCAGTTCGGGGCGCAGGGCGTAGCGCACCCGGCCGTCGGTGACCGCACCCAGGACGCCCGCGCCGTCCGCCCCGAAGGCGTCCACCCGGGTGGTGTGGCGCTTGGCCGCATGCCGTGCCGCGACGATGCGGTCGTTCAGGACCACCAGCACGCCTCGGTCGCGGCTCGCCGGATCGGCCGCCGTCAGCAGGGCGTTGGCCAGGTTCAGCGGCCCGTCGGCGCTGACGGCCGAGGCCGGGCGCATGGCGCCGACCAGCACGACGGGCTTGGGGCCGCGCACCGTCAGGTGCAGGAAAAAAGCGGTTTCTTCCAGGCTGTCGGTCCCGTGCGTGATCACCACCCCGTCCACGTCCGGATCGCGCAGGTGGCGGTCCACCGTGCGCGCCAGACGCAGGACCTGGGCGGTGGACAGGTCGCGGCTGTCCACGTTGAACGGTTGTTCGCAGCGGATGTCGGCCACGTCGGCCGCCCCGGGGATCGCCGCCAGCATGGCCTCGATCCCCTGGGTGACCCGGTAGCCGGTCAGCGTGCGGGCGTCGCCGGCCGTGGCGGCGATGGTGCCGCCCGTGCCGATCAGGACCAGACGCGGCCGCATCAGGGGTACAGGCCGCGCACCTGGCGGGCTTCGAGGATGCGGGTGCAGGCCACGATGAAGGACGCCGTGCGCAGCGACACCCCGTGCTGGCGGGCCACCGCGGACACGGCCGCATAGGCGGCGCGCATCATGGCTTCCAGGCGGTGGTTGATTTCCTGTTCCGTCCAGAAGAAGCTGGAGAAGTCCTGCACCCATTCGAAGTAGCTGACCGTGACGCCGCCCGCGTTGGCGACCACGTCGGGGACGATGATCGTGCCCTTGGCCGAGATGATGTCGTCGGCCTCGGGGGTGGTGGGGCCGTTGGCGCCTTCGACCAGGATGCGGGTACGGATCAGGTCGGCGTTGTCGCGGGTGATCTGGCCTTCCAGGGCGGCCGGGATCAGGATCTCGGTTTCCAGCGACCAGAATTCCTTGGGGGTGAGCGTCTGGGCGTCGGGCGCGCCCGCCACGCCGCCGCTTTCGCGCACGTGGTCGAACAGGGCCAGGACGTTCAGGCCATTGGCGTTGTGGACGATGCCGGTGTGGTCGTAGACCGCGATGACCTTGGCGCCGGCTTCCTGGAACAGGCGCGCGGCGGTGCCACCCACGTTGCCGAAGCCCTGGATGGCGATGCGCGCGCCCTTGACGTCGATGCCGGATTCGCGCGCGGCCTCGCAGGCCGCCACGTACACGCCGCGGCCCGTGGCCTCGATGCGGCCCAGGCTGCCGCCCAGCGAGATCGGCTTGCCGGTCACCACGCCGGTGGTGGTGGCGCCTTCGTTCATGGAATAGGTGTCCATCATCCAGGCCATGACCTGGCCGTTGGTGTTGACGTCCGGCGCGGGGATGTCCTTGTTGGGACCGATGATGTCGTGGATTTCGCTGGTGTAGCGGCGCGTGATGCGTTCCAGTTCGCCCTGGGAATGTTTGCGCGGGTCGATGCGGATGCCGCCCTTGGCGCCGCCGAAGGGCAGGTTCACGGCGGCGGATTTGACCGACATCCAGGCCGACAGCGCCATGACTTCGGACAGGGTGACGTCCTGGTGGTAGCGCACGCCGCCCTTGCCGGGCCCGCGTGAGGTGTTGTGCTGCACCCGGTAGCCTTCGAAGTGGGCGACCGTGCCGTCGTCCAGTTCCACGGGCACGTCCACGATCAGGATGCGCTTGGGACGCTTCAGGGTCTCGACCCAGCGCGCCAGCGATCCCAGGTAGGGCGTGACGCGGTCGACCTGTTCCAGATAGATCCCCCAGGGGCCGGGGTGGGCCGGATCCAGGTAGGAGGGCAGGGGTTGGGAAATCGGTTCGGACATGATGTACGGCCTTTTTTATGAGTGCAGAACAGTCAGGGACATGCTACCGGCCCCATTTTAGTGCCGTCGCGGCGTTCTGTGTCCGGTCCGGCCCCGTCCGGCCCGGCGCCGGTTATATCGAATCAACGTTTTTTTCGTTCCGCTCGGGGGAACGGGCGGGCACACTGATCGTTTCCGCCGGCGGGAAGCCGGCTTCGTCCTGTTGGAGATCGATCGTGTCGATGACGCTGTCCCCGCCGCTGGCGGCGCGCTGGGAGGCCCTGCTGGCCGGCCTTGCACGCATCGCGGACGTGCACCCGGACGCGCTGCTGGCCTCGTCCATGGGTGTCGAGGACACCCTGCTGATCCATGCCGTGGCGCAGTTGCCCAGGCCGCCGGGGGTCTTCATGCTCGACACCGGCCGCCTGCACGCCGAGACCCTGGCCATGGTGGACGTCGTGCGCGAACGCTACGGGATCGAGACGCGCGTGATGCGTCCCGATCCGGATGCGGTGCGGGCCCACGTGGCCGCGCACGGTGAATTCGCCTTCTACGAAAGCATCGAATTGCGCAAGGCCTGCTGCGGCATCCGCAAGGTCGAACCGCTGCGTCGCGCGCTGGCGGGCCGCACGGCCTGGATCACCGGCCAGCGGCGCGAGCAGTCCCTGACCCGGGTCGAACTGCCCGAGACGCAGTGGGACGACACCTTCGGCCTGCGGAAATTCAATCCCCTGGCGTTCTGGACGGCCGACGAGGTCTGGGGCGTGGTGCGCGCGCTGGACGTGCCCTACAACCCGCTGCACGACCGGGGCTATCCCTCGATCGGCTGCGAGCCCTGTACGCGCGCCGTGCGCCCCGGCGAGGACCCGCGCGCCGGCCGCTGGTGGTGGGAACAGCGGGACAGCCGCGAATGCGGCCTGCACGCCGGCAATCTGCGGCCGGCCGGACAACCGGGGGTGCGCCCGCGCGACCCTCTCATCACGGACACTACGGAAGCATCGACATCATGAGCACCGCCCTTCTCGCCCGGACCCATCTCGACTGGCTGGAATCCGAAGCCATCCACATCCTGCGCGAAGTCGCCGCCGAGTGCGCGCGGCCCGTGCTGCTGTTTTCCGGCGGCAAGGATTCCTGCGTGCTGCTGCGCCTGGCGGAAAAGGCCTTCCGCCCGGGCCGCTTTCCCTTTCCCCTGATGCACATCGACACGGGCCACAATTTTTCCGAAGTCATCGCCTTCCGCGACCGCCGGGCGGCCGAACTGGGCGAGGAACTGATCGTGCGCGGCGTCGAGGACTCCATCGCGCGCGGCACGGTCGTGCTGCGCCATGCGAACGATTCGCGCAACGCGGCCCAGGCCACGACGCTGCTGGAATCGATCGCGGAATTCGGCTTCGACGCCTGCATCGGCGGCGCCCGCCGGGACGAGGAAAAAGCCCGCGCCAAGGAACGCATCTGCTCGTTCCGCGACGAGTTCGGCCAGTGGGATCCCAAGGCCCAGCGCCCGGAACTCTGGAACCTGTACAACACCCGCGTGCATCCGGGCGAGAACATCCGCGTCTTCCCGATCTCGAACTGGACCGAACTGGACGTCTGGCAGTACATCGAGCGCGAAGGCCTGGACCTGCCCTCGATCTACTACACGCACGAACGCGAAGTCGTGCGCCGCAACGGCCTGCTGGTCCCCGTCACGCCGCTGACGCCGCCGCGCGAGGGCGAACCGGTCGAACGCCTGAGCGTGCGCTTCCGCACGGTGGGCGACGTGTCCTGCACCTGCCCGGTGGCGTCCACGGCGGCCACGCCGGCCGACATCATCGCCGAGACGGCCGTCACCACCATCACCGAGCGCGGTGCCACGCGCATGGACGACCAGACCAGTGAGGCGTCGATGGAACGGCGCAAGAAACAAGGCTATTTCTGAGCGCCTGGCCTGACAAGACCATACATCCGAACTTGAGCATCCAAATCGGATCAAGGAATCACAATGAACGCAATCAACGAACAATGGCAGGCCGCGCCGGAAACCAGCGTCCTGCGCCTGATCACGGCCGGGTCCGTGGACGACGGCAAGTCCACGCTGATCGGCCGCCTGCTGGTCGACAGCAAGGGCGTGTTCGCCGACCAGCTCAAGGCCATCGCGGGTTCGAAATACACCCGCGCCCCCAATAGCGAACTGGACCTGGCGCTGCTGACCGACGGCCTGGAAGCCGAGCGCGAGCAGGGCATCACCATCGACGTGGCCTACCGCTATTTCGCCACGCCGGCGCGCAAATTCATCGTCGCCGACGCGCCCGGCCACGAGCAGTACACGCGCAACATGGTCACGGGGGCCTCGACGGCCGACGCCGCCGTGATCCTGATCGACGCCAGCCGGGCGAGCGACGGCCAACTGCTGCCGCAGACCAAGCGCCACAGCACCCTGGCCCGCCTGCTGGGGCTGCGCCACATTGTGGTGGCGGTCAACAAGATGGACCTGGTCGACTGGGACCGGGCGGTGTTCGACCGGATCCACGCGGCGTACCGGGACCTGGCCGAACGCCTGGACATCCCGGCCTTCCACATCGTGCCGTTGTCGGCCCTGTCGGGCGACAACGTCGTGCGGTCCAGCGAGCGGACGCCCTGGTATCAAGGGCCGCCGTTGCTGACCCTGCTGGAGAATCTGCCGGTGGACGCGGCGCCCGAGGAAGACCGGGCACGCTTCTTCGTCCAGTGGGTGATCCGCCACAACGGCAGCGGCCCCGACGCGTTCCGGGGCTACGCCGGCCAGCTGCAGGGCGGGTCCTGGCGGGTCGGCGATGAAGTCCAGGTCCTGCCGAGCCGGGAATCCGCCCGCATCGCGGGCCTGCTGCGCGGTGCGCAGGCGATCGACCAGGCTTTGCCGGGCGACAGCATCACGGTGGTGCTGGACCGCGACATCGATCTGTCCCGGGGCGACGTGCTGGTCGACGCCCGGGCGCTGCCGGCGCTGGACAAGGACTTCGAGGCGGACCTGTGCTGGCTGGACCAGCAGGCGCTGAATCCGGCGCGGCTGTACTGGCTGAAACAGGGCACCCGCCTGACCCAGGTGCGCGTCCAGGCCGTGCGCACCCGGCGCGACATCCACGAACTGCGCTCGGTGGACTGGAACGGCACCCTGGCCATGAACGACATCGGCCGCGTGCAGCTGCGGGCCCGCGATCCCCTGGTCCTGGACGACTACGACGCGCAGCGCGCCACGGGCGCCTTCATCCTCATCGACACGGCCACGAACCAGACGGCGGCGGCGGGGCTGGTCCGGCGCCCGGCCGCCGCCTGACGCGGCGCCGCCCCGGCGGGCGGCTGGGGAGAATCCCGATGGGCAGTCCGGGGGGCTTCATGCGATGATTGCCGGGGGTGGCCGGCGTCCGGCCCGTTGCCGTGAAGCCACATGCTCCGATTCGCCCATCG
>CBFGXR010000113.1:0-6539 GCA_965652675.1 uncultured Castellaniella sp. | reverse complement strand
AGGGCGCGCCGGGCCGCCGCCTGCCCACGCACGTCGGACAGGCAGGGCGCGGGGGCTTCGTCCGCCGGATCGTCGCCCGCCGGCGCGGCGGCGGGCAGTTCCGCCCGGCCGGCGAAATGCGCCACGACCTCGTCCAGTCCGGAGGCCGCCAGCACCCGCAGGCCCGGCACCCGGGCGGCCACCCCGGCCGAGGCCGGGGCCATGATCAGCACCGCATCCGGATCGTCGCGGGCAACCGAGAGCGCGATCGCCAGCGCGGCGTCCGCCGGCACGACGCTGCCGGTGAGCGACAGTTCGCCCGCCAGCACGTAATGGCGCACATCGGGCACCTGTCCCCGGGCATCGGCGACCTGCCCGGAAGCCAGCAGCACGCCCAGCGCGATCGGCAGGTCGAAGCGGCCGGAGTCCTTGGGCAGGTCGGCGGGCGCCAGATTGGCGGTGATGCGCCCGGCCGGAAACTCGAAACCGCTGCTCAGCAGCGCGGAACGCACCCGCTCGCGGCTTTCCCGCACGCCCGCGCCCGGCAGGCCGACCAGCGCGAAAGACGGCAGGCCGCCGCCCACATGGACCTCGACCTGCACGGGCCGGACCTGCAGTCCGAACAGGGCCCGGCTGGATAGCACGGCAAGCGACATCGGTTCCTCCCGCATGAAGCGTGCCTCCACTATAGGGGCGCGGGCCCGATCGCGGGCGACGGGCGGGATGGAATTGTCCCGCCGCGCCATCGAGACACGAAAGCCGCCCGGTTTACGCCACCGGCGCCATGTCATAGAATGCTTCTCGATCTTATTTGACGCCCGCACCAGGTTCCCCCCACCGCTTTCCCGATCCAGAACCGCTCCAGGCCTTCTCCGAAGCCATGACGTCCGGCCCTCGTTCCCGTTCGCTCCGCCTGTTCGCCTGGCTCGGCCTGGCCGCGATGTGCCTGCTCGTCGCCGCGCCGACCATCAGCTGGCTGGTCGGCCCCGCTTCGCGGGACGTGGCCGTGCCCGTCTGCCTTTCCACCGACCAGGTTGACGGGGCCACGGCGCAGGCGGACTACCATATCCAGGTCGGGGCGCACCACGACGGCTCCACCGACGCGCTGGACGCCTGCGGCTATTGCGGCCTGCTCGCCGACCATTCGGCGCTGCCCGCCGTCCCCCCGGCCGCGCCGGCCGTGCTGCTGCTGGCGCTCGTCCTGCTGGCGGCGCCCCGCTGGATCCGCCACGTGCCGCTCGGCACATTCCCCGCCGGCCGCCCGCGCGATCCTCCGCTGTTTTCCTGACCCCTCCCGGCCTTCGCGCCGGCTTTCATGTCCGTCCCGGCCGCCTTGCGAAAGGCCCGGCGCGGTCATTCCTCCATCGTCAGGAAAAACATCATGCACCCTGCTTCCAGAAGGAAGACGCCGCGCGGCCCAAGGCCGCGCATCGAGGTCCTGTGCGGCCTCGCATCCCTCGCACTCGCTTTCGGGCCCGCCCGGGCCGACACGCCGGCATCCCCCGCCGCCCTGCCCGCCATCACGGTCACGGGCACGGCCGAACGCCCCGCCACCGATCCCGACATGCCCGCCAGCGTCGAATCCGTCACGCGGGAACAGTTCCAGAACTGGAACGTGATCAACAGCGAAGACACCCTGAAATACCTGCCCAATCTGGACGTGCGCAAGCGCTTCATCGGCGACCAGAATTCGATCATCGCGGTGCGCGGCACCAGCAACACGCAAAGCGCCCGGGGCCTGGTCTACGCCGACGGACTGCTGCTGAGCAATCTGCTGGGCAACAGCTACTCGTTTCCGCCCCGCTGGTCCATGGTCTTCCCGGACGACATCGAGCGCGTGGACGTCGCCTACGGTCCCTTTTCCGCGCTCTATCCGGGCAACGCCATGGGATCGACGGTGCTGATCACCACCCGGATGCCCACGCGGTTCGAGGCCCGCGTCAATACGAAGGCCTTCACGCAGCACTTCGACCTGTTCGGCATCGACCGGGATTTCGACGGGCACGAAATCTCCGCCACGATCGGCGACAAGGTCGGCCGCCTGTCGTACCTGCTGGGCGTCAATCGCCTGAAAAGCACCAGCCAGCCGATGCAGTTCGCCACCCTGGCGCAATCGAACAAACCCGCGACGGCGGGCGCCACGCCGGTGTCGGGCGCCTCTTTCTACGACAACCAGACGGGCCAGCGCACCGCGGTCCTGGGGGTGAGCGGAGAAGGCATCAAGCACACGACGCAGGACCAGTTCAAGCTCAGGCTGCGATACGACCTGACCTCCGAACTGCAGGCCGGCGCGTCCGTGGCGTACTGGCACGAGCGCTACACGAGCGACACCTCGACCTTCCTGAGGGACGAGCACGGCGACCCCGTCTACGCCGGCAAGGTGGCCATCGACGGACGCGAGTACGACATCCCCGCCGGGGCCCTGGCGGCGAGCCGGGGCGAAAGCGACAACTGGCTCTACGGCCTGTCGCTGAAGACGAACCGCGCGAGCGGCTGGAACGCGGAAGTGGGCGCCTCCGCCTTCGAGGTGACGCGCAGCGTGGGCCGGCAGGCCGGCACCGGCGGCTCCGCCGACGGGCCGGGCACCATCACCCATGGCGACGGCACGGGCTGGAAGACCTTCGATCTCAAGGCCGGCTACACGCCCTCCGCGCAGGCCGGCCCGCGGGCCCATCGGCTGGCGCTGGGCTACCACTTCGACCGCTACGTCACCCAGAACGGCACATTCAATACGGCGAACTGGCAAGGCGGCACGGCCGGCGCGCTGAAGAATGCGTTCGAGGGCAGGACCCGCACGCAGGCGCTCTACATTCAGGACGGATGGCAGTTCCTGCCGCGCTGGAAACTCGTCTATGGCCTGCGCTACGAAGACTGGCGGGCCTACGGCGGCTCGCAGACGTCCGGGACCGCGCAACTGTCGTATCCCGGGGCGTCCCGGCGCCACGTGTCGCCCAAGGCCTCGCTGTCGTTCGACGCCTCCGACGACCTGACGGTGCGCGCCTCGATCGGCCGGGCCTACCGTTTCCCGACCGTCGGCGAACTGTTCCAGGGCCAGATCAGCGGTTCGTCCATCGTCAACAACAACCCGGATCTCCGGGCGGAAAACGACCTGGGCAAGGAACTGTCGGCCGAATGGTGGCACTGGGGCGGCGTCGTACGCTTCTCCCTGTTCCAGGACGACGTGCGCGACGCCATCTTCCGGCAGACGGACACCACGGTCATCCCCAACGTCACCAGCTTCCAGAACATCGACGAGGTGCGCTCGCGCGGCGCCGAACTGGGCTATCAAGGGCGGGACGTCGGACTGGCGGGGCTGGACGTCACCGCGAGCGTGGCCTACACCCGGTCGAAGATCCTTGCCAACGCGTCCAATCCGGCTTCCGTCGGCAAGTACTTCTACCGGATCCCCCTGTGGCGCGCCAAGCTCCTGGGCACATACCGGTTCGGCGAGCGGGCCTCCGCGAGCGCGGGCGTGCGGTATTCGGGACGGCAATACAACACGCTGGACAACACGGACACCAACCCCGACGTCTATGGCGGCACCAGCACCTATGCCGTCGCCGACCTGAAATTCACGTACAAGCCGAACCGGTCCGGCGAAATCAGTGTGGGCGTGGACAACGTGTTCGACAAGCGATATTTCGTCTACCACCCCTACCCCGGGCGCACGGCCTACGTGCAAGCGGCGTTCCGGATGTGAAAACGTCCCATCCCATCGGAAACCACACCATGAATCGATTGCTGCGATCCCTGTTGCTCGGCCTGCTCATGGCCGCCCCCTGGAGCGCGTTCGCCCATGCGGCTGCGCATCATGCCCACACCCAGGGCGCGCCCACCGCGCCGGTCATGGCCACCAGCGCGGCCCTCGGGCCGGACGGGCGGCTCTGGACGGCCTCCGCCGATGACGGGCATCTGTCCGTGCGCCATTCCGACGACCTGGGACGGACGTTCAGCGCGCCCGTCCCGATCGAAGCCCCGGCCGGATCGATCCTCACCATGGGCGAAGACCGGCCCGTGATCGCCCTGGGCAAGCGGGGCGAGATCTACGTCGCCTGGACCCGGTCCCTGCCCAGGCCCTACACGGGGCACATCCTGTTTTCCCGTTCCCTGGATGGAGGCCGGCATTTCTCGAAGCCGATCCGGGTGCACCGGGACGACGCCGAAATCACCCACCGCCTGACGGCCCTGGCGGTCGATGCGGAAGGACGCGTGCTCGTCACCTGGATCGACCGGCGCGACTTCGAGGCGGCCCGGGCGCAAGGAAAACCCTATCCGGGCACGGCCGTCTACCAGGCCTGGTCGGACGACTCGGGGGCCAGCTTCGGCCCCGAGCGCAGGCTGGCGGACCACAGCTGCGATTGCTGCCGCATCGCCGTGTCGCCCGCGCCGGGCGGCGGCATCGGCGTGCTCTGGCGTTTCGAGGACGCGGAGGGCCTCCGGGATCATGCCTATGCGCTGGTGCGGGCCGATGCGGCCGGATCCGCGCCGGAACGCGCCACCTTCACCGGATGGAAGGTGGACGCGTGCCCCCACCAGGGCCCCGGCCTGGCCATCGCCGCCGACGGCAGCCGCCACGCGGTCTGGTTTTCCGCCAAGGATGGCGAACCGGTCATCCAATACGGACGGCTGCGGCCCGGACAGGCGCCCGACCATCCGCTGGCAGTCGCCCGCGCCGGCGCGGCGCACGCCGACGTGGCGGCGGCGGGCGATCGCGTGTGGATCGTGTGGAACCAGGTCGACGCCCAGGGCCTGAAGCTGATGTCCCGGCGATCGACCGACGGGGGCGCGCATTTCGATGCCGCCCAGGAACTGGCGCGCACGTCCACGGATGCCGGATCGCCGCAACTGCTGACCGGCGGTGACGGCCGTGCCTATGCCGCCTGGGATACGGCCGACGGTTTCCGCCTCATCCCGATCCCGGGAGCCGCGAAATGATGAAAGTGATGAAAGCGCTCCTGTTCTCATGGACGGTCCTGGCCGCCGCGCCCACGATCGCGGCGCCTTTGGCGCCCCTGACGGCCGATGAAATCCCGGCCCTGGTCGAACCGCCCGCGCGCGGCGTCCGCGTCATCGAACTGTGGGCGCTGTACTGCGCCTACTGCGAGACCAATCTGCGGGCCGTCGCCGAACTGGGCGCGACCGACGCCGATGTCCAGGCCGTGACGGTCAACACCGACCGGAACGCGCCCGAAGCAGCCGTCCTCACGCGTTTGCGGTCGGCCCGGGCCACCGGCGTCCCCGCGCGCGCCTATGCGGGCGCGTCCGTCCAGCGCCTGAACTACCTGATCGATCCGCGCTGGGGCGGCGAACTGCCGTACACGGTGGTGATCCACGCGGACGGCACCCGGCGCTCGGCAAGCGGCACGCTGAGCGCCGAGCGCCTGAAGGCCCTGTTGAAGCCCCGGGCGCCCTGAACGGAGCGGACAGGCTTACTTGGAGCCGCCGTTCGAGTTGCCGACGGCGCCCTGGATGGCGGCGTCGGCCTTGGCCGCGCCTTCCTTCACGGATTCGCGGGCGCTGTTGGCGGCCTCGCCCGCCTCGTGGGCCAGCTCGCCGGCCTTGTCGGACACGGCCTGGCCGACTTCGGCGGCCTTGTCCTTGGCCGCCGAGGCGGATTCCTTGATCTTGTCCTGCATCGACTGCTGGTCGGCCGGAGCGCTCTGCTGTTCCTGCGGAGCGGGCGTCACGGGAGGCACGGGAGCCGGCGTCGGCGCCGTCGAAGGCGCGGGAGCGGCCGGAGGCGGCGCCGAGGCGTCATCGCTCTTGGAGCAAGCGGCCAACAGGCTCAGCGATGCCACCATGGCGGCCAAAGTCAGCGTTTTTCGCGTCATGTTCATGATCTTCCCTATACAAAATTCCGCTGTGTGAAGTGCGGATCATTTTCGAGGACCGGTCTGTTACAACCGGCTTGGTTACAATTCTAGCCACCCTGGATCACGGGTAAACCCTGACATGTAATGACTGATGTCCGGGTCGTCGGGTCCGCGACGCGCCCTCGTCCGCCGGACCCCCAGGGGAAAACCGCCCGGATCGGTACCCCGGGGCCGGCCGTCAGGCCAACAACTGGACACAAAAGCAGGGCGGAATGCGCGGATCCGCCCTCTCCGCCGCTGCTTCAGGCTTCAAACGGCGGTTGCCGGACCGCTCCCCGCGCAGCGCGGCCCGCGCCCCGGCGCACCATTCCGGCGCAGGCCCGCACCCCCGCGGTGCGTGTCCGGCGGCACCGGCGCCTCCCTCTCCCCATCCCCGCCCCGGCCACGCCGGAACCACACGTCGTCGAAAAGTTGGCACGCCTCTTGCTTGAATCCTTTGTGCACGGACACTGCAAAGGAGCATTCATGAAACTCGTCACCGCACTCATCAAGCCTTTCAAACTGGAGGAGGCCCACGCCGCGTTGGAGGCCGCCGGCATCCAGGGCATGACGGTCACGGAAGCCAAGGGATTCGGCCGGCAGAAGGGACACACCGAACTCTACCGGGGGGCGGAATACCAGGTCGACTTCCTGCCCAAGCTGCAGATCCAGGTCGCCGTCCCGGACGCCCTGGTCGAAATGACGGTC
>CBFGXR010000112.1:0-6555 GCA_965652675.1 uncultured Castellaniella sp. | reverse complement strand
ACCGGTCCGTTCTACCTGGGCTGCCGCATGGACCTGGGCCCCATGGCGCGCGTGCGCCGCGGCGGCGTCGAGATCCTGGTGTCCAGCCGCAAACAGCAGGCCGCCGACCAGGCGATGTTCCGCCATCTGGGCGCCGAACCCCGGGACTACCGGGTCCTGGTGTTGAAAAGCTCGGTCCATTTCCGGGCGGACTTCGCGGCGCTGGCCGACGAGATCCTGATGGTCAAGGCGCCCGGCGCGAATACGGCCGACCTGCGCGACCTGACGTTCCGGCGCCTGCGCCCCGGCGTGGAGATCCGGTGAACGGCCCCGGCGTCCCGCCCCGGCCGCCCTCAGGCACCGGCCGCCAGGATCTCCAGGGCCTGGCGATGCAGGTCGGCGTTGGCCGCCGCCAGCACCCGGCCGTCGGAACGCGGGCTCAGCGCCCGGCCTCGCCAGTCCGTGATGACGCCGCCCGCTTCCTCGATCACGGGCGCCAGCGCCAGGTAGTCATAGGGCATCAGTCCGGCCTCGGCCACCAGATCGATCATGCCGCTGGCCAGCAGGGCATAGGCGTAGCAATCGCCGCCGAAGCGCCGCAGATGGACCGCCGCGCTCAGCCGCTCGAACGCGCGGGCGTCCTCGCCCGCGAAGAGGTCGGGCGTGGTGGCCTGGAGGATGGCGTCCTCCAGCCGGGAGACCGCGCGCGTGCGGCAGCGTTCGCCATTGAGCCAGCTGCCGCGCCCGCGCACCCCCACCCAGCGCTCCCCGGTGCAGGGCACGTCGATGATGCCGAACAGGGGACGCTGTTCGTGCAGGACGGCCAGCAGGCAGCCCCACAGCGGATTGCCGGTGATGAAACTGCGGGTGCCGTCGATCGGGTCGATCGACCAGACGACGGGCGCCTCGCCCGCCTGGACGCCGAATTCCTCGCCGAGCAGGCCGTGGTCCGGATAGCGGCGGCCGATTTCCGCGCGCAGGAATTCCTCGACCCCGCGATCGGCCACGGTGACCGGACTGGCGTCCGCCTTGGTCTCGATCGGCGGCCGATGGCGGAACCATCGCAAGGCGATCGAACGGGCCTGGCCGACCAGGTCCTGGGCGAAATCGAGGACCTCGTCGGTCCATGCCGGTACGGTTTGTGGAATCGACATCGCGCGCTCCCGTGGCGGTTGACTGATGAAACGGGCCGCCCGGCGGCCCGGATCCGGAGGAATGCCTGATGGAAAAGCATTCTGATGGCTATTGCATGATTTTGCAAATTTCCACAAAATAACAACTCGAGGCGCCTCGGCTCGTTGGCACGACCGCAACACGCCATCCCTGCAGCCGCCGCGAATCCACCCATCCGGCACAGACCGGCTTCCACTACGACAGCAGGAGACACGCATGCAACATTCCACACAAAAGGCTTTTGCCGCGGCGCTCGCGCTCGCGGGGGCCGGCCTGATCCACGCCACGGCCCAGGCCAAACCCCTGACGATCTACACCGCCCTGGAGGACGACGAGGTCACCGAATACATGGCGGCCGCCAAGACCGCCATGCCCGACGTCGACTTCCACGTGCTGCGCCTGTCCACGGGGGACATGGCGGCGCGTCTGCTGGCCGAGGCCAAGAACCCGCGCACCGACGTGATCTGGGGCTTCGCCGTCACCAACATGCTCGATCCCCGCATCCACGACACCCTGATGAAGTACGAGCCCGCCGCGGCCGGGAAACTGGCGCCGATCTACCGCGGCAAGGACGGCACCTGGTTCGCCGCCACCGGCTACATGGCGGCGTTCTGCGTCAACACCGACCGCCTCAAGGCCAAGAACCTGCCGATGCCGGCATCCTGGGAAGACCTGACCAAGCCGGCCTACAAGGGCGAACTCGTCATGCCCAATCCGGCGGCCTCGGGCACCGGCTGGCTGCAGATCGCCGCGATCCTGCAGGGACTGGGCGAGGACAAGGGCTGGGACCTGCTCAAGCGCCTGAACGTCAACATGGCCCAGTACACCAGCTCCGGCTCCAAGCCCTGCAAGATGGCGCGCACCGGCGAATACGCCATCGGCATCTCCTTCGCCTTCCCCGCCATGCAGTCCATCGAGGCGGGTTTCCCGGTCAAGATGGTGATCCCGTCCGACTGGGAAGGCTACGAACTGGAAGCCTCCGGCATCCTGTCGAGCACGAAGAACCCGGACGACGCCAAGCGCTTCCTGGACTGGACGCTCTCGCCCGAGGCCGCCGCCCTGTACAAGAAATACAAGGAAATCGTCACCATCCCGGGGGTCAAGCCTTCCGAACAGCTGATGAAGGCCGGCCTGCCCCAGGACGTGGACAAGGTCCTGTTCCCGATCAATTTCGAGAAATCGGCGGCCGGCCGCGCGGAAACGCTCAAGACCTGGCAGCAAGTCACCGCCCGCTAACCCCGACGGGCCGGACCGCGCCGCCCGCGGCCGGCCCCGCCCCGCCACACCCGGAGGCCGCATGAGTCTGGAACTCTCCCACGTCCGCAAGTCGTTCGACGGCTTCCAGGCGCTCAAGGACATCAACCTGAGCGTCGGGCCGCACGATTTCGTCTGCCTGCTCGGCCCCAGCGGCTGCGGCAAGACGACCCTGCTGAGGATCATCGCGGGACTGCTGCAGGCCGACGGGGGCGAACTGCTGTTCTCGGGGCAGGATCTGAGCCGGATGCCGCCGCGCAGCCGCAACTTCGGCATCGTCTTCCAGTCCTACTCGCTGTTTCCGAACATGACCGTGCGGGAGAACATCGGCTACGGCCTGCGCATCCGCCGCGAACCCCCGGCGCGGATCGCCGCGCGCGTCGACGAACTGCTCAATCTGATCCGCATCCCCGACATGGCCGAACGCTTCCCGTGGCAGCTTTCGGGAGGCCAGCAGCAGCGCGTGGCCCTCGCCCGCGCGCTGGCCGTCAACCCGCGCCTGATCCTGCTGGACGAACCGCTTTCGGCGCTGGACGCCCGGGTGCGCAATGAAATGCGCCACGAAATCCGCGAGGTCCAGCGCCGCCTGAAGATCCCCACCATCATGGTCACGCACGACCAGGAAGAGGCCCTGATGCTGGCCGACACCATCGTCTGCATGAACAACGGCGCCATCGAGCAGGTGGGATCCCCGCAGGCGCTCTATCACGAGCCCAGGACCCGCTTCGTGGCCGATTTCATCGGCCTGAGCAACCTGCTGACGCCGGACTGGACGCGCCGGCATGCGCCCGAGGCGCTGGCGGTCCGCCCGCCGCCCGCGGACGAATCGCAATGGCTGCTGTGCGTGCGGCCGGAGCACATCCGGCTGACCGCCGACGCCGACGGCCCGGCCACGGTCAGCGCCGTGACCTTCCTGGGCAATCTGTGCCGCATGACGCTGCGCTGGGGCGATCTGGACCTGCGGGTCGAGCAGCACGCCGCGACCGCGTACCGCGAAGGCGACCGGGTGCGCCCGGCCATCGACCCCGACCGCGGCCGCTGGGTCGCCGCCTAGGAGACCGGCATGCCCCAGTCCGCCACCGCGATTTCTCCTCCCCGCGCCCGCTTTCCGCGCCTGTCGGGCACACCCGAGCAATGGCTGACCCGGGTCTGCGTCGCCGTCCCGGCCCTGGCGCTGATCCTGTTCTTCGGCTATCCCCTGCTGACGATCTTCTGGCAGAGCTTCGTCCAGTGGGACGGCACGCTGGGCCTGGACAATTACGCCGCCATCCCCTCCTCGCCCGGGCTGGTGACGGCCGGGATCAACAGCCTGTCCATCAGCCTGAGCACCACCCTGGTCTGCATCCTGCTGGGCTTTCCCATCGCCTATGCGCTCGAACGCAGCCCGATCCGGTTCAAGTCCTGGATCCGGCTGAGCCTGCTGCTGCCGCTGCTGGCGCCCTCGCTGGTGCAGGGCCTGGGGCTGCTGTTCCTGCTGGGGCGCAACGGCCTGCTCTACCAGTGGACGGGCATCGAGCAGAACATCTACGGCTACTGGGGGCTGCTGCTCTCGGACGTGTTCTACGCCCTGCCGCAGGCCATCATGATCATCCAGGCGGCCCTGCGCAACGCCGACGCCCGCTACTACGACGCCGCCACCGTGATGGGCGCCAGCCCGCGCCAGCAGTTCTTCCACATCACCCTGCCCAACTGCAAGTTCGGCCTGCTGAGCGCGGCCTTCGTGGTCTTCACGATCACGATCACCGATTTCGGCAACGCCGCCGTGATCGCCGGGGACTACCGCGTCCTGGCCACGGAAATCTTCAGCCAGGTGTCCGGACAGCAGAACTTCGGCATGGGCTCGGTCGTGGGCATCATCCTGCTGCTGCCCGCCCTGCTGTCGGTCTACATCGAACGGGTCGCGTCCCAGAAACAGTTCGGCGGCAGTTCCGAAAGCCGGATCCCGCTGCGGCCGGCGCCGGCGCGCTGGCGCGACGCCCTGCTGGGGCTGATCACCCACGCGACGGCGCTGGCCATCTGGGCGATCATCGCCGTGGTCGTCTTCGCCAGCTTCGTCAAGCTGTGGCCCTACAACATGAGCCTGACGCTGGCGAACTTCCACGTCAACATCGCCAGCGGCTACCAGCCCATCTGGACCACGCTGTACGTGTCGGTGGCCGCCGCCCTGATCGGCATCGTGCTGCTGTTCCTGCTGGCGTACGGCGTGCGCAACCTGCAGGGCCGACTGGCCAAGGCCATCTACCTGATGGCCGTCCTGCCGGTCGGCGTGCCGGGGCTGGTCCTGGGCCTGTCGTACATCTTCACCTTCAACGATCCTCTCTACCCGCTGCACTGGCTGTACGGCAGCGCGCTGCTGATCGCCCTGTGCAATTTCTACCACTACCACACCCAGGGCTTCCTGACGATGGCCACCGGCATGCGCATGGTGCCCCAGGCCCTGGAGGAAGCCGCCGCCTGCCTGGGCGGCAAGGTCCGCCACGTCATGGGCGACGCCATCCTGCCCGTGATCGCGCCGACCGTGCTGGCGGTGTTCTTTTTCCTGTTCATGCGCTCGATGGTGACCCTGTCGGCCGTGATCTTCCTGGTCACCCCCCAGCTCAACGTCGCCGCCGTCTCCGTGATGCACCTGAACGAGGCGGGCTTCGTGTCCCAGGCGGCGGCCTTTTCGACCATCATCATCCTGGTCGTGGCGGCCGCCATGCTCATGATGCGGGCGCTGGTTTATTATTTCCGCCCCAACCTTTCCCCCGAGGCGGCCTGACATGTGGTCCGAAGCGCGCCACCAGAAGATCCGCATGCTGCTGCAGCGCCACGAGCGCATCACGACCGAGGACGCCATCCGGGAACTGGGCGTCTCCCGGGAAACCGTCCGCCGGGACTTCCTGGAGCTGGAGGCCCTGGGCCTGCTGCAGCGCGTGCACGGCGGGGCCGTCCACCTGAGCGACGAACCCCCCATCGACAAACGCAACACCATCCACATCGCGGCCAAGAAGTCCGTCGTCCGCGCCGCCGCCCAGCGGCTGCGCACCCCGGTCACCCTGTTCATGGACGCCGGCAGCACCACGACCCTGCTGGCCCGCGAACTGGCGCAGCTGAGCGGCCTGACCCTGATCACGAACTCGCTGAGCGCGGCGGCCTGCTTCAGCGAGTCGCCCGGCAACCCGGACAACCAGATCATCATCCTGCCCGGGGTGCTGAACACGGCCCTGTCCTCGACTTCGGGCGCCTCGACCATCCTGCAGATCCAGACCTTCCACGCCGACATCGCCCTGCTGTCGCCGGTGGCGGTGAACGCCCGCCAGGGGGCCGCGAGCTTCCTGCACGATGAGGCGCTGATCGCCCGCGCCATGTCCGAAGGCGCCGCTGAAACCTGGATTCTGGCGGATCACAGCAAGATCGGCGCCGCCAGCCGGGAGACCTATTGTCCGGCCGAACGCATCGACCGGCTGTTCTGCAACGGGCAGGCGCGGCAGGCCGAAGGCTTCGAGGCCCTGCGGACGAAAGTGGGCGAGGTCATCCTAGCCTGAGGCGTCGTCCGCGACCAGCCGGTTCCGGCCGGCGGTCTTGGCGCGGTACAGGTTCTCGTCGGCGCGGCGGAACAGGGACTCCGGGGTTTCGCCTTCCCGCCACTGGGCGGCGCCGGCGCTCAGGGTCAGGTCGATCACCCGGCCGCGCCCCAGGTCGACGGGGTGCCGGCGCACGTGATCGAGCACGCCGACGGCCAGGATGACCGCGTCGTCCAGCGTCGTGGCCGGCAGCAGCGCCACGAATTCCTCGCCGCCGAAGCGCGCCAGCACGTCCGAGCGGCGCCGCAACAGGTTGAGCAGGACCTCGGCGACCCAGCGCAGCGCGGCGTCGCCCGCGTCGTGCCCGTGGACGTCGTTGACCCGCTTGAAGTGATCCAGATCGAAAATGACCAGCGTCCCGCGCACGGCCGCGCCCTCGGTCCCGGCGAACCGCGCCAGGGCTTCGTCCAGGCCGCGCCGGTTGAGCAGCCCCGTCAGCGGATCGTGCAGGGTCAGCTCGCGCAATTGCCGGTTGGCCTGCTCCAGCGCCCCCATCGTGGCGCGCAGGTCCGCCGTGCGCGACTGGACCTCGTGCTGCAGCGAACTGCGGGCGTCGGCTTCGATTTCCAGCGCCCGGCGCATC
>CBFGXR010000111.1:0-6575 GCA_965652675.1 uncultured Castellaniella sp. | reverse complement strand
TGTCCACGGCGATCTGCACGCCCACCCGCGCCGGGAAGTCGTACATGATGATGGGCAGCTTCGTGGCCTGTGCCACCGTGCGGAAATGCTGCGCGATCCCGGCCTGCTCCGGCAGGCTGTAGGGCGGCGTGGACAGCATCAGGCCGTCGTAGCCCAGGGCCTCGGCCTGATGCGCGTTGCGGATGGCCTGGGTCGTGGACAGGGCGTTGATGCCGGCGATCGCCGTCACGCGGCCCCGGGTGGCTTCGGCCACCGTGCGCAGCACCAGTTCGCGCTCGTCTTCTTCCAGCGCATAGTATTCGCCCGTGGTGCCGCAGGCCACGATGCCGGCGACGCCGGCCTCGATGAAGCGCTCCACCAGCGTGCGCAGCGCATCCGCATTGACGCTGCCGTCCGCCGCGAACGGGGTGACGATGGGAACCAGGACTCCTTCGGTTTTCATATGCATTCCTAAAAAGCGAGAAAGACGGCCCGGACGGTCCCGGGCCAGGACGGGGCGCGAAGCCCCGGAATCGAAATCAGAAGCCCACGACGCGCTGGGGCAGCCAGGTGGCCAGGGCCGGGAACAGCGCCACCAGCGCCAGGGTCGCGAACTGGACCAGGATGAAGGGCACCACGCCCTTGCAGACCTGGCCGTATTTCATGTCCGGCGGCGCGATCGACAGCAGGTAGAAGATCGAGGACGCCATCGGCGGGGTCAGGTAGCTGGTCTGGATGACGATGATCATCAGCGTGCCGAACCAGATCGGGTCCACGCCGGCCGCCGTCAGCACGGGCAGGAACAGTGGCACGCAGATCAGCACGTTGGCGGTCCAGTCCAGCACGAAGCCCAGCAGGAACACGATGAACAGGAACAGCACCAGCGTGCCCGACAGCCCGAGGCCCATGTCGGAAATCAGCCCCTGGATCAGGCGCGAACCCCCGTTGGCGGCGAAGATCCCCGTGAACATGATACCGCCGGCCACGATCAGCAGGATCATGGCGGAGATCCGCACCGTGATCGCCAGCGCTTCCCGCATCATGGGCACGCTGAATTTGCCGTAGCAGATGCACAGGATCAGCGCGCCGATCGCGCCGACGGCCGCGGCCTCGGTGGGCGAGGCGATGCCGGCCATCAGCGAGCCCAGCACGGCCACGATCAGCAGCATGGTCGGCAGCAGGCCGCTGAAGGTGATCTTCAGCTTTTCCACCACCGGCAGGCGCATGTCCGGATCGTCGGCGCGGGGGCCTTTCTTCGGATCCAGGATGCAGACCACGACGATGTACAGGATGAACAGCCCCACCATCACCAGCCCCGGGAACAGCATGGCGGCGAACAGCTCGCCCACCGAGATCTGGGCCAGCGAGGCGTACACCACGGCCACCACCGAAGGCGGAATCATGGTGCCCAGCGAACCGCCCGCGCAGATGGTGCCGGCGATCAGCGAATTGTCGTAGCGGAAGCGCTGCATGGCGGGAATCGCCATCAGGCCCACCATGACCTCGACCGCGCCCACCACGCCGGCGGCGGCCGCGAAGGTGGCGCCCATGGCGATGGTCGCCACCGCCAGGCCGCCGGGCAGCCGGCCCAGCCACAGCTGCATGGTGCGGAACAGGCGCGCGGCGATGCCGGAGCGTTCCAGGATCGCGCCCATCAGCACGAACATCGGAATGGCCGACAGGATGTAGTTGGTGGCCGCCGAATACAGGCCGCCGTAGAGCTGATTGAACACCTGATCGCCGAAGGCGAACCAGCCCGCGACCAGGGCGGGAATGATCAGGGACAGGGAAACGGGGATGCCCAGGAAGATCAGCAGGAACATCCCCGGGAACATCAGGGCGGCGACGATCGGATTCATCAGTGATCCTTCTTGGCGTCGGAATCCAGGCCGCGGAAGGCCCGCAGGCCTTCCACCGCCAATTGCAGGGTCAGGGCGGTCAGCCCGATCGCGAAACACAGGTAGAACGGCCACATCAGCGGCGCCCAGGGGCTGACCGTTTCGACCTCATGCCGCACCCAGGCGCGCCAGGTGTGCGTCACGGCGATCCAGGACAGCATGCCGAAGAACGGCGCCAGAACCAGCAGATAGGCAACCCCCTGGATCCCGTGGTTGAGGCGGGCGGGCAGGCGGTTGCGCAGCACATCGATGCGGATGTGGGCGTCTTCCCGCAGGACGTAGGCCACGCCCAGCAGGAAGACGGCGCCGTTGGCCATGTAGGCGATGTCGAAGGCCCAGACCGTGGGCGCGTCGAACACATAGCGGGCGAAGACCTCGTAGACCATGGACACGGTCAGGACGGCCGCCGCCACGCTGGCCAGTTGGGAGGCGCACCAGGACACGCCGTTCGCGAATCGGGTCAGGGCATTGAGCATCTCGGCCTCGCTGGGTGCGTTCGCGGATCAGTCGCGCATCAGGTAGTTGCTTTCAGCCTTCCAGCGCTTGTGATAGGCCTCGTAGTCGGCCAGCACCTCGGCCATGTCCGGCTTGCCGGCGGCCTTCTGCGCCTCGGCCGTCTTGTGCATCCAGTCATAGCCCGCGTCGGACAGCTGCTTCACGAATTCGGGGCTGAGCGTGATGATCTCGTTGCGGCCGCTGCGATACTTTTCCATGGCCTTCATGTCCGCGTCATAGAAGTAGTCCAGGCTCTGCTCGGTGGTCAGCTGGGCGGCGGCCTCGATCAGCGGCTTCAGATCCGCGGGCACCTTGTCCCAGGTCTCCTGCTTGACGACCACTTCCCACATGAAGGTCGGCTGGTGCACGCCCGGCACGACGATGTACTTGGCCGCCTGGTGGAAGCCTTCGGGCATGTTGGCCGAGGGCGGCGCCCATTCCACGGCATCCACGCCCTTGCGCTGCAGCAGCGTGTAGGTCTCGCCCGCCGGCACCACGGTCGGCACGGCGCCGAAGTAATCGCGCATCACTTCGGCCCAGGGGCCGGACGTGCGGTACTTCAGGCCCTTCAGGTCTTCCGCGCTGCGGATGGGCTTGTTGGCATGGGCCATGATTTCGGAAGAGCCGATGCCGACGATCATGGTCTTCAGGCCCTGGCCGGCGCGCAGCTTTTCCAGCTTTTCCTTGCCGCCGCCCTGATACAGCCAGGCCTTGTAGGCGTCCGGTCCCATGCCGCCCGGGAAGCCCGAGAAAATGGCGTTTTCCGGATCCTGGTTGACCAGGTAGCTGGAGGTGGAGTGGCCGGCTTCGACCACGCCGTCGCGCACCGCGTCGAACACCTTCAGGGCCGGCACGATCACCCCGGCGCCGAAGGGCTGGATCTCGACCCGGCCGGACGTGATGGTCTTGATGTTGGAAGCGAAGCGCTCCAGGAAGTTCTGATAGAACGGCGAACCTTCGGGTACGGAAGTCGGCACGCGCCAGGTCACGTCGGCCGCCGTCGCGGCGCCCATCGCGCACATCGTGAAGGCCGCCACGGCCAGGGTACGGAAAATCTTCTTCATGGTCTCCCCCTTGAATTGGAATGCGCGATGGCCAGACAGGAACCGCGCTGCCGCCAGTCTAATATCCAATAAATATATTTACAACATATCGAGGGTAAATCCCGATATCCCGGCAGGGACTTGCCCCGCCGGAGCATCGGGAAAGACGGACGCGGAAAGCGCGCGGGATGTGCTAGGCTCCCTTCCATTCACAGGAGCCACGCCATGCCGACCATGCACATCGAATTGTTCGAGGGCCGCACCCCCGAAAAGAAACGCGAACTCGTCCGCGCCCTGACCGAGCGCACCTGCGAAGTCCTGGGCTGTCAGCCGGACTCGGTGGACATCATCCTGACGGAGGTCAGCAAGGACCGCTGGGCCACGGGCGGCGTGTTCTGGTCCGAGAAGAACTGATCCTCTCCGGCGGAAACGCCCGCGCGGCGCGCGGACCGGGCAAGGGCGGCCCCTGACGGCCGCCGCCGCGGTCGCCGCTACTGGCCGACCAGGCGCTCGACCTTCTGGCGCAGTTCGGGGTTCTCGCGCACGGCGCGGCTGATGCCGTTGTATTCGGCGACGCTCATGCCGCCCGCCTCGACCTGGTCCACCATCTTCTGGTCGGCCTCGACGCGCACCGCCTGCTTGGCCGGCTCGTCCTGGGCGGACTCCAGCCTGGGCTGGTATTCCGCCGCCACGGCGCTGACCTTGCGCACGGCGGCCGCGTAGCGCTGCAGCTGTTCATCGGTCGGACGGTCCACGGCCTCGTAGGCCGTCTGGGCGCCCGCCGTCCGGGCGACCGTCAAAGGACCCGCCAGGCCCAACGCGATGACGGAAGCCGCCAAAAAGCTCCCCACGCTGCGCAGCCCATGGCCGCTTGCCGCCCCCCCAGGGGGGGCGTTTTTTGCCTTGGGACGGCCCGGCGCCAAAAATGCCTTCATCGGCTGATTCATCCTGTACTCCTGCGATGCGTGATCGACCGTTTCATGATCGCGGCGGAGGCGGGGCATTTCAAGTTTCCCGATGTATAGGCCTGTGTCGCCATGACACAGGGATTTCCCGCCCCTCCCCCGCCGCCGGCCCACGCCCGCCGGTATCTATCGCAAAACCCATATCCGAACTATCAGGGTCCCGACATGCCCATGAGGCCAACACTTCGTTACGTTAGCGGGGCGCCGCACCAGGCGCGCGGCATCGCGGGACGTCCGCCGCCGCTCCTCTCGAAAAAAACAGCACTGGAGACACTATGCAAAAACAGCCGCTGCGCCTGCTGGCCGCCACCTGCCTCGGACTGGGCATGTCCGCGGGCACCGCCCACGCCGCCAACTGGAGCGACAACTTCGTCGGCTACCGCTACAGCCCGTCGTACACGGAACCCACGAATCCGGAAACCGTCACGAAAAACATCCTGTCCTTCACCCACGTCAGCGGGTACGACTACGGGCAGAACTTCCTGAACATCGACGTCCTGCAATCCAGCAGCAACGACCCGGCGAACGGCGGCTCGCACAACGAAAGCAGCACGGGGGGCGCCACCGAAGCCTACCTGACCTATCGACATCAACTGATCCTGGACAAGGTCTTCGACCGGGATCTGTCCTTCGGCCCCGTCAAGGACGTCGCCTTGACGGCCGGCTTCGACCTGAACACGAAGAACACGGCGTTCGCTCCCCGCAAGCGCCTGCTGGTGCTCGGCCCGACGCTCAAATTCGACGTACCCAAAGGCTTCGTCGACCTGAGTCTTCTCTGGGGCAAGGAATGGAACCACTGCGGTCTGGGCGCGCCGGCCTGCCCCGAGGCCAACGTGGCCTTCGACCCGCAATGGATCGTGAGCCTGGCCTGGGGCCTGCCGTTCCAGGCCGGGCCGGTCCCCATGAAATTCCAGGGTTTCGCGAATTACAACAGCAAAAAGGGCCGCGACTACGCCGGCGTGGAGACCAAACCGGAAATCCTGGTGCGCGCCTCGCTCATGGCCGACGTCGGACAGATGATGTTCGACAGGAAGAACACGCTATGGGTCGGGATCGGCTATGAATACTGGCACAACAAGTTCGGCAACCGCTACTACGGCAACGGCGCGAAGAAAGACGGCATCCTGACGACCGCGCCCACGCTGCAGGTCGAATATCACTTCTGAGCCCATCCGGGAAACCATCCAGGAACCGCTACACTGGGCACTTGCAGTTTCTGGATGGAACACGAGACATGGATACGGATTTCTGGCTGCAACGCTGGGAGCAGGGACAGACCGGCTTCCATCAATCCCGCGTCATGCCCCTGCTGCAGAAGCACTGGCCCGGACTCGGCCTGCCGGCCGGCAGCCGGGTGCTGGTGCCCCTGGCCGGCAAGACCCTGGACGTCGCCTGGCTGGCGGAGCAGGGCCACGCCGTGCTGGCCGTGGAGCTGTCGCCGATCGCCGTCGAACAGTTCTTCGCGGAACACGGCCTGCGGCCCGAGATCCTGCCCACGCCCCACGGCACCCTGTACCGCGCCGGGTCGATCGAATTCCTGTGCGGCGACATCTTCGATCTGGACGCGGAGACCCTGGCCGGCTGCGCGGCCTGCTACGACCGCGCGGCCCTGATCGCCCTGCCCCCGGCACTGCGCGCCCGCTACGCGCGCCACGTCTACGGACAGTTGCCCGTCGGCTGCCGCGCGCTGCTGCTGACCCTGGACTATCCACAGGCGGAAATGGACGGACCGCCCTTTTCCGTGCCGGAATCCGAAGTCCAGGCGCTCTACGGCGACCGCTGGCGCATCGAACGGCTGGAGACCCGCGACGTCCTCGCCCAGGAACCCAAGTTCGCCGCCCGGGGCCTGTCCCGCATGCAGACCGGCGTCTTCCGCCTGACGGCCTCCTGATCCATCCACGCGATTTCCCGCTGTCGCCACGCCCAAGGGGCACGGCGACAAGACGTCCTTTTTCATGCAATTCCCGCATGAACGAAGGGGTTATGCGCCGATAAACAAAATATTGAGGCGCTTATTGCCTACTGCTGGATCGATCAGATCTCCAGGGTTTTCCCTAAGATTAGGGAACCCTTCCCACGAAAAAGGCGCATGCCGCCGCACCCTCATGAAAAACCTCAAGATCAGCACGCGGCTCGCCGCGGCTTTCGGCTTCATTCTGTCCCTGGCGCTGATCCTGGCGCTGATCGGTATCTGG
>CBFGXR010000110.1:0-6576 GCA_965652675.1 uncultured Castellaniella sp. | reverse complement strand
TGCGTGAACATGCCTCCGAGCGCCGTACCCAGCGCAATGCGCATCTGCATGCTCGACTGGTTCAGCCCGAACAAAACGCCCCGGGCCTGCGGGACGAGCGCCGCGGCCCTGATCTGCTGGGCGGGTCCCGCCGCCCACGCGGCCGCGGACCACAGCGCCAGTACGGCGGCCACCGCATACAAGGACCCGGACCACAGCCAGGCCACCAGCGGCAGAGCGAGCAGAAAGGCCATCTGCAGGAGTTTCGCCGCGACGAGCGTGGCGTGGAAACCATGCCGGTCCGTGCGGCTGCCGCCGAGCCGCGACCCCACGAGACTGGCCAGCCCGAACATCATGAGGATGGGGCTGATCGCCGCACTGGAGAGATGCTGGACATCGATCAGATAGGGCGTCAGGAAGCTGTAGGTCATGACATACCCCGCCATCCAGAGCACGGTCACCATGAGGCCCCCGAGGACGACGGGGCGCCGCAGGAGCGCAAGCTGCGCGCGCAGCGGAATGGAAGCCGCCGGGCTCAGGGCGGGCAGGATGAACCCGTGGCTCAGCGCCACCGCCAGGCTCAGGAGACCGACCAGGGGAAAGACGGCATGCCAGCCGAACCGCAATGCGATCTCCCGGCCGATCGGGACGGCCACGATCAGGGAGGCCGTGAACCCCATGATGACCGTGGCGATGGCCCGCCCCTGGCGCTGCGGGCCGGCCAGCGTGGCGGCCGTGGACAGGGCGGTGACGACGGCCGTCCCGCCCGACAGCGCCTGGAGGATGCGCACGGGGACGAAGGTCCAGAAATCGGTCACCAGCAGAGTGAGCAGGCTGGCGAGCCCATAGACGAGCATCGCGGCGATCATGACCGTGCGTCTTCCGATGTGGCTGGTCAGCGCGACCACGACGGGCACGCACAGGCCATAGACGAAGGCGTAAAGGGTGATCAGTTGACCGGTCAGCGCGACCGGAGCATCCAATCCCGGGGCCACCAGATCCAGGATGCCGGCCAGAATGTATTCATTGGCCCCCGCGACGAACGTCGTCATGGCAAGCAGGAGTATCTGGTAGTGAAGGGGCATTTTCATGATTACATATCTACGATTCGGAATTTATCGATATATCAAGGCGGAATGCCGGTCTCATTGCCGGCGTTCCGCGCCGCTAGAGACTCCGGATGATGGCGGAGGCCAGCGCGGCCACGGCCTGTTCGTCTCGTTTGTAGCGTGTGTATTTCCCGATCCGCGACGCCGTGACCAGGCCGGCATCGCGCAACATCGACATATAGGTCGATGCCGTGGACTGATTGACGCCCAGCAGTTCGGAAACCTGCAATACGCAAACCCCGTCCGTCAGGGGATCGGTTCCGCCGACGGACCTGAAATGCCTGTGCGGGTCCCGCAGCGCCGACAGCACGGCACGCCGATGGGGGTTGTCCAGCGCCTTGAGAGCCAAATCCAGATCCATGGGAAAATACTAAACGACATATCGCAAATCGTCAAATCGTTTGACGGCCGTGCACACGACGATGTGACCGCCGTCGGCCGCACGCAAAAAGGGCGCCGGGAACACGCCCGGCGCCCTTTTCGCCATGTCGACCTCTTACGCCCGCAGTGCCTTGATCGCGGCGGCCACCCCCGCCCCATAGGCGGGATCCGCCTGGGTGCAGTGATCGATATGGCGCGCCTGCACGTCAGGCGTCACACCGGCGATGGCGCGGGCCGTGTTGTCGAACAGGGCCTGTTGCTGTTCGGGCGTCATCAGGCGGAACAGCGCGCCCGGCTGCGAGAAGTAGTCCGTGTCCTCGCGGTGGTTCCAGTGGTCCGCGGCGCCTTCCAGGCTGAGCGGCGGTTCGCGGAAATCGGGCTGCTCGGCCCATTCGCCGGAGTTGTTGGGTTCGTTGCCCGTCACGCCGCCATGATTGCCGTCCACCCGCATCGCGCCGTCGCGGTGATAGCTGTGGAACGGACATCGCGGCGCGTTGACCGGGATCTGGTGATGATTGACCCCCAAGCGGTAGCGTTGGGCATCGCCATAGGAGAACAGGCGCGCCTGCAGCATGCGGTCCGGCGAGAAGCCGATGCCCGGGACGACGTTGGCCGGGGTGAAGGCGGCCTGCTCGACCTCGGCGAAGAAGTTTTCCGGATTGCGGTTCAGTTCCAGCACACCGACCTCGATCATGGGATAGTCGCCGTGCGGCCAGACCTTGGTCAGGTCGAAGGGGTTGAGGTGATAGCCGCCGGCTTCTTTTTCGGGCATGACCTGGATGAACAGCGTCCAGCGCGGGAAGTCGCCCTTGGCGATGTTGTCATACAGGTCGCGCTGGGAGCTTTCGCGGTCGCGGCCGATCAGGTCGGCGGCCTGCGCATCGGTCAGGTTGCGGATGCCCTGCTGCGACTTGAAGTGGAATTTCACCCAGAAGCGTTCGTTGGCGGCATTGATGAAGCTGAAGGTATGGCTGCCGAACAGGTGCATGTGGCGGAAGTCGGACGGAATGCCGCGATCGCTCATGACGATGGTGATCTGGTGCAGGGCTTCCGGCAGGCCGGTCCAGAATTCCCAGTTGTTCTGGGCGCTGCGCATGCCGGTACCCGGATCGCGCTTGACGGCATGGTTCAGATCGGGGAATTTCAGCGGGTCGCGGAAGAAGAACACCGGCGTGTTGTTGCCGACCAGGTCCCAGTTGCCCTGTTCGGTATAGAACTTCATGGCGATGCCGCGGATGTCGCGCTCGGCATCGGCCGCGCCGCGTTCGCCGGCGACCGTGGAGAAACGGGCGAACATCGGGGTCCGCTTGCCGATCTCGGAGAACAGCGCGGCGCGCGTGTAGCGGGTGATGTCGTGGGTGACGGTGAAGGTGCCGTAGGCGCCCGCGCCCTTGGCGTGCATGCGGCGCTCGGGGATCACCTCGCGGTCGAAGTGGGCCAGTTTCTCGAGCAGCCAGACGTCCTGCAGGAGAACCGGTCCGCGCGGGCCGGCGGTCAGGACATTCTGATTGTCGACGACGGGCGCGCCGGCGGCGGTGGTCAGTTTCTTCATGAGCATCTCCTATGCGGTGGCGTCGCCGCATGGACGGCGCCAGGTCGGGGGAAACCATGGAACCCGCGAGGCGGGCTCCTCATGAAAGACAGTCTAACGAGGCCTGATAAATAAATAAATTTGAATATTACTCTTGCTTTGATAGTGATCAGCTATTGGCCGGAAATTCCCCCCCGCCGGCATCCGGGCCAGGCCCCGGGGATCAGGTCGGCAATTCGGTGGTTTCCTTGATGGATTGCAGCGCGAAACTGCTGCGGATGTCGACGACGGCCGGATGCCGCATCAGCGTGTCCATGGCGAAACGGGAAAAGGCCGCCAGGTCCTGGACCTGGACCCGCAGCAGGTAGTCCATGTCGCCCGACATGGCGTAGCACTGGACGACTTCCGACCAGCTCTGGACGTCGCGGGCGAACACGGACATGGCGCCGTGCTCGGCGCGGTGCGACTTGTCCAGACGGACGAAGACGTAGGCCAGCAGGCCCAGACCGAGCTTTTCCGGATCCGCCAGCGCGACGTAGCGGCGGATGTAGCCCTGATCCTCCAGGCGCTTGACGCGCCGCAGGCAGGGGCTGGGCGACAGGGCCACCCGCTGGGCCAGATCCTGGTTGCTGATCCGGCCGTCTCGCTGCAGATGCATCAGGATCAGGCGATCTGTCCTGTCCAGGTCGTCGATAGGCATCATATTGTCTCAACCACGAATTATTAGATGAATGATTGCGTCACGGTAGGGAATCGTACCGCATGTTTGCAATCTTTCCCCACGCTGTTTTCCCTAGAATTTCAGAAAAGCCCCCACGCCGTTCAGCCTGCGCCTGGCGGCAAAAAGGCATGCGAAACACCGGAGACGCACATGAACACATCCTTCACTCCCTGGGACAACCCGCTGGGCACCGCGGGTTTCGAATTCGTGGAATACACGGCGGAGGACCCGGCCGCGCTGGGCCGCGTGTTCGAGGCCCTGGGCTTCCGGGCCATCGCCCGGCACCGCAAGAAAGCCGTCACGCTGTATCGCCAGGGTTCGATCAATTTCCTGGTCAACGCGGAACCCGATTCCTTCGCGCAGCGCTTCGCGCGCCAGCACGGCCCGTCGATCTGCGCCATCGGCCTGCGCGTGCGGGACGCGGCCCGCGCCTACCGGCTGGCCCTGGAACGCGGCGCCTGGGGCTTCGATTCGCACAGCGGCCCGATGGAACTCAACATCCCCGCCATCAAGGGCATCGGCGATTCGCTGATCTATCTGGTGGACCGCTGGCGCGGCAAGTACGGCCACGGCGGCATCGGCGACATCGGCATCTACGACGTGGACTTCGAACCCCTGGACCACGCCACGGCCCATGACGACCTGCGCCACGCGGGCGCCGGCCTGCTCGGCATCGACCACCTGACCCACAACGTGCATCGCGGCCGGATGGGCGAGTGGGCCGAATTCTACGAGCGCATCTTCAATTTCAGAGAAATCCGCTATTTCGACATCGAGGGCCAATTGACCGGGGTGAAGTCCAAGGCCATGACCTCGCCCTGCGGGCTGATCCGCATTCCCATCAACGAGGAAGGCGGCGACACCCCCGGCCAGATCCAGGAATACCTGGACCAGTACCATGGCGAAGGCATCCAGCACATCGCCCTGTCCACGGACGATATCCACCGCACGGTGGAACAGTTGAACGGCCGGGTGAAATTCCTGGGCACCCCGGACACCTATTACGAATTGCTGGACCGGCGGCTGCCGGGCCACGGCGAGGACGTGGAACGCCTGCGGCGCAACCGCATCCTGCTGGACGGGGCCCCGGGCGGCGGCCTGCTGCTGCAGATCTTCACCGCGAACCAGATCGGGCCGATCTTCTTCGAGATCATCCAGCGCAAGGGCAACGACGGCTTCGGCGAAGGCAATTTCAAGGCACTGTTCGAATCCATCGAACTGGACCAGATCCGCCGGGGCGTGCTGCGAACCTGAGGCGCCCTACAATGCCGGGATGCGGACCGCCGGACGGTTCCGCGCCCATCCCGGAAACCCGCCCATGCTCCACTACCTGAACACCATCCGGCTGCGCAGCACACGCATGTTCCTGACGATCACGCGCATCATGCTGCCGGTGATGGTGATCGTCTACATCGCCGACCGTCTGGGCCTGGTGCGCATGGCCGGAGAAGCCCTGACGCCGGCCATGGCGCTGCTGGGGCTGCCGCCCGAGGCGGGCATCATCTGGGCCACCACCATGCTGACCAACATCTATGGCGGCATGGCCTCGATGGCCGCGCTGTCCGACGGCATGCACATGACGACGGCCCAGGTCAGCGCGCTGGGCGCGATGATGCTGTTCGCCCACAACATCCCGACCGAGCAGTCCGTCGTGCGCCGCGCCGGCGCCAGCGCGCTGGTCACGGGATCGCTGCGCATCGTCGTCGCCATCCTCTACGGCGCCGCCGTCAGCTGGGCCTGCCGCGCGCTGGACGTGCTGCAGGACCCGGTCTCCCTGGCCTGGATGCGCCAGGACGCGGGGCTGACCCAAGGGCCGCCGGATTTCTGGCCCTGGGTCCTGTCCACGCTGCAATCGCTGGCGCTGGTCCTGGTCGTCATCGTCGGACTGGTCGTGCTGCTGGACGTGCTGGAACGCCTGGGCGTCACGCGGCTCGTGACCCGGCTGCTGACGCCCGTGCTGCGCCTGTCGGGCCTGGAGGAACGCGCCGCGCCCCTGACCACGGTCGGCGTGCTGCTGGGCCTGGCCTATGGCGGCGCGCTGATCATCGACGCCGCCGAACGCGAGAACTACAGCCCGCGCACGCGGCTGCTGGCCCTGTCGTGGCTGTCGCTGTGCCACGCCCTGATCGAGGACACGCTGCTGATCCTGGCGCTGGGCGCCAATCTGTGGGTAATCCTGGTGCTGCGCGGCCTGGTGACGCTGGGCGTGCTGGCGGCCCTGGCCGCGCTGACGCGGCCGGACACCGCCTGGGGGCGCCGGCTGGCGGGGTCAGCGCAATAAGTGCGCGTAGCGCTGGCGGAACTTCGCCAGCTTGGGCGCGATGACGAACTGGCAATAGCCCTGCTCCGGATTGCGCCGATAGTATTCGGCGTGCACCGCTTCGGCGGGCCAGAACGGCCCCGCCGCTTCGATCCGGGTGACGATCGGGTCGTCGAAGGCGGCCTGGGCCTCGGCGCGGACGGTCTCGGCCAGGACCCGCTGCGCCTCGCTCTGGTAAAAAACGACCGAGGCGTACTGCGGTCCCGCGTCGTTGCCCTGGCGATCCAGCGTGGTCGGGTCGTGCGTGCCGAAGAAGACTTCCAGCAGGGTGCGGTAACCGACCCGCGCGGGATCGAAAGTCACCCGCACGACCTCGACGTGGCCGGTGTCCTGGCGGCAGACCTGCTCGTAGGTCGGATGATCCACGTGGCCGCCGCAATAGCCGGGCCGCACGTCCTGCACGCCGTCCAGGGCGCGGAACACGGGTTCCAGGCACCAGAAGCAGCCGCCGCCGAAGATCGTCGTCTCGATTGCCGTGTGTTCCTGATTTTCCATTTCGCTTTCCTTGCGGGCATGAGGCGGAGGATCAATCCGC
>CBFGXR010000109.1:0-6597 GCA_965652675.1 uncultured Castellaniella sp. | reverse complement strand
AGCGAAGGCGCCAGCGACAGGGCGCGGTCCACCTGCGCCTGTTCGCGCGGCGCCAGCGCGGCGGCGTCGCGCACCAGCCATTTGCGGCAGCGCCGCAGCAGCAGGCGTTCGCCGCGCCGCTGGCGCAGATTGAGCACCTTGAGTTCATGCGCCACGGCGGCCTTGACCACGCCCGAATAGCGGGCCAGGACTTCGTAGCGGTGGGCGATGATGCCCTGAAGCTGATCCTGACCCAGCGTGTCGGCGGTTTCCGGCGCCCGCAGCCGCAGCCGGGGGGCGACCCGGCGCACCTGGGCCAGGCCCAGGGCCTGCAGGACGCGGATGTAGGCCCAGCCCAGATCGAATTCGTACCAGCGCGAGGAGAATTTCGCCGAAGTCCCGTAGGCGTGGTGGTTGTTGTGCAGTTCTTCCCCGCCGATCAGCAGGCCCCAGGGCACGACGTTGGTGCTGTCGTCCGGGCAGGCGAAATTGCGGTAGCCCCAGGCATGGCCCAGGCCGTTGACCACGCCGGCCGCCCAGAACGGGATCCAGGCCATCTGCACCGCCCAGACCGTGAGGCCCAGGACGCCGAACAGGATCAGGTCCGCGACCAGCATCAGGCCCACGCCCAGCAGGTTGCAGCGGCTGTACAGGCGGCGTTCGATCCAGTCGTCGGGCGCGCCGTGGCCGTAGCGCGCCAGGGTTTCGGCGTTGCGGGCCTCGTCGCGATAGAGTTCCGCCCCGCGAAAGAAGACCTGGGCCAGGCCGAACACGGCGGGCGAATGCGGATCGCCTTCCCGTTCGCATTTGGCATGGTGCTTGCGGTGGATGGCGACCCATTCGCGGGTCACCATGCCGGTGGTCAGCCACAGCCAGAAGCGGAAGAAATGCGCCACGACGGGATGCAGATCCAGCCCCCGATGCGCCTGGCTGCGGTGCAGGTACAGGGTCACCGCCGCGATGGTGACGTGGGTCAGCGCCAGCGTCACGCCGACCAGGGCCCAGGGGCCCAGGTCCAGCATGCCGCCCAGAAGAAAGGAAAGCCAGGTGTTCATCGTGTTCGGGTCGCGCCCGCGTGGTACTGAAAGGTGTTTTCAGTGTAGCCCACGCGGTTTTCCCACGTCAGGGGGAGAACCCCGACGCGGGCACGTCCGCGACAGTCTCAGGCGGGATCGTCGGAAGCGGGATTGTCGGCCGCTTCCGCCCCGGCTGACCGGTCGGCGGCCTGATCTGTCACCGAATCTGCCTCTCCGTCTGCGGCCTTGTCCGCCTGACCCGGAGCCTTTACCGCCGCCGGCCGCTCGGCCTTGGCGCGCTGCATCACGGCGGCGAAGAAGCCGTCGGTGCCGTGGACGTCGGGGCGCAGCCGCAGATACGGACCGTCCAGGGCCACGTCGATGTCGCGGTCGGCCAGGATGGCGCCGGCGTCCAGCAGGGAGAATTCCGGGTGTCCGGCCAGGAAGGCCTCGACCTGCAGCTCGTTTTCCTCCGGCAGGATGCTGCAGCTGGCGTACACCAGCCGTCCGCCCGGCATCACGCAGGCGGCGGCGTCGCGCAGGATCGCCGCCTGGGTCTCGCGCAGCTGCGCCAGGGATTCGGGATGCTGGCGCCATTTCAGGTCGGGATTGCGGCGCAGCGTGCCCAGGCCGCTGCACGGCGCGTCCACCAGCACGCGGTGCGCCTTGCCGCGCAGCCGCTTGACGCGCTGGTCGTTGCGTTCCGCGATGGCCACCGGCACGATGTTGGACAGGCCGCTGCGCGCGAAGCGCGGCTTGGCCCGGGCCAGGCGGGCGGCGGACACGTCGAAGGCGTACAGGCGCCCGGTGGATCGCATCAGCGCGCCCAGCAGCAGGGTCTTGCCCCCCGCCCCGGCGCAGTAGTCGATGACCATCTCGCCGCGCCGGGGCGCCACCAGCGCCGCCAGCAGCTGGCTGCCTTCGTCCTGGACTTCGATTTCGCCGCGCTCGAAGGCGCCCCAGCGGTTGACGGGCGGACGCCCCTGGATGCGGATGCCCCAGGGGGAATACGGCGTTGGCCGCGCCGCCCAGCGCGCCTCGGGGCCGTCGGCCCAGGCGGCCAGCAGAGCCTCGCGCTCGGCCTTGAGCGGATTGACCCGCAGGTCCAGGGGCGCGGGCGCGTTCAGCGCCTGCAACAGGGATTCGGCGTCCGGCAAGGCCGCCAGGCGCTCATCCAGCCAGTCCGGCACGCTGTGGCGCACCGCCCGGGGCAGGCCGGCGGCGGACAGGGACAGGACGTGGTCCAGCCAGGCGCGTTCCTGCTCGTCCAGGCCGGTGTCCAGGGTTTCGCGCGGCCAGACGCCCGCCAGGCCCAGCACCGCCAGGCGCCGCGTGCCCGAACCCGCGCCGATTTCGGCGAACTGCCGGTAGCGCCGCAGGTGGCGCAGCACGTCGAACACCGCCTCGGCGATTTCACCCCGGTCGCGCAGCCCGGCGTTGGCGTGGGCGCGGAACCAGTGCGACAGCACGGCGTCGGCCGGGTACTTCCATTGCAGGACTTCGCCCAGCACCTGGCGCACCTGCTCGATGCGCGCCGCCGCCATGACGTAGGGCCGCACGGGCTGGCCGGCGGCCGGCTTGCCGCGTCCGGCGTCCTTGCTCCGGGGCGGCCGGGAACGGGTCTTGTCCCGCGTGTCATTCCTGCTCATGGTGATCCTCCTGGAAAAGCGCCGGACCGGCCCAGGCGCGGTGCGGCGCGCCCTCGACCGACACCAGACCATCCGCCTGCAACCGCACGCGGCCCTGCGCCAGCCAGCGCAACACCTGAACGTACATCCGGTGCTCGACCGGCAGCAGCCGGGCCGCCAGCGTGTCGGGCGTGTCGCCGGCCAGCACCGGGATGGCGCCCTGGGCGATGATCGGCCCGTGGTCCAGCACCGGCGTGACGAAATGCACGGTGCAGCCGTGCCATTGCACGCCCTGGGCCAAGGCCTGGGCATGGGTATGCAGGCCGGGGAAGGCCGGCAGCAGCGAAGGATGGATATTGACGATGCGGCCGTCGAAATGGCGCACGAAATCGGCGCCCAGCACCCGCATGAAGCCGGCCAGCAGGATGTAGTCGGGCGCCAGAGCGTCCAGCCGCGCCCGCAGGGCGGCGTCGAAGGCCTCGCGGCTGTCGAAATCGCGATGCGCGAGGACTTCGGCGGACAGGCCGCGCGCGCGCGCCCAGTCCAGCCCCGCCGCGTCGGCGCGGTTGGACAGCACGGTGCAGATGTCGACGGGCAGGCCTTCGGCCGCGACGGTCTCGGCCAGCGCCTGCATGTTCGAGCCGCGGCCCGAAATCAGGATGGCCACCCGGATCGGCCGGTCGGGGGAATGCGGCATGCGCAGGGTCTCCAGTGAAAAAGGAGTGATGACGGCCCGGCGGGAATCCTGGGCATAAACGCAAAATTGTAAACTCTCGCCTGTGAATACCGAACTCCGCCTCTATCGCCACCTGCCCCGGCACGATTCCACGGCCCCCAGCGCCGTGACCATCGGCAATTTCGATGGCGTGCACCGGGGCCATCAGGCCATTCTCGCCCAGGTCCGGGAACAGGCCGGCGCGCTCGGGCTCGTGCCCACCGTGATGACCTTCGCGCCCCATCCGCGCGCCTTCTTCGCCCGCAAGGGGCAGCGCCCGGAACTGATCCCCACGCAGATCAGTTCCCTGCGCGACAAGGTCGCCCTGCTGGCCGAACACGGCATGCGCCAGATCGCCATCCAGCGCTTCGACCAGCGCCTGGCCGACATGGGCGCCGAGGACTTCATCCGCCGGCTGCTGGTGCGCGGCCTGAACACCCGCTGGCTGCTGGTCGGCGAGGACTTCCGCTACGGCCACAAGCGCAGCGGCGACATCGAGCTGCTGCGCCGCATGGGACGGGAACACGGCTTCCAGGTGCGGACCCTGGCCGACGTCGGCGACGACCAGGGCCAGCGCATTTCCAGTTCCGCGCTGCGCACCGCGCTGGCGGTGGGCAACCTGGAACGCAGCGGCGAACTGCTGGGCGCCCCCTACCGCATCGGCGGACACGTCATCCACGGCCGCAAGCTGGGCCGCGACCTGGGCTTTCCGACCCTGAACCTGCGCGTGCCCGACCCCTGTGCGGCCCGCTCCGGCATCTACGTGGTGCGCGTGCACGGGCTGGACGAACGGCCGCTGCCGGGCGTCGCCAGCCTGGGCGTGCGCCCCACGGTCACCCGCGACGGCGCGCTGTTGCTGGAGACGCACATCCTCGATCGGCGGGTGGACGCCTACGGTAAACTGGTGTGCGTCGAATTCCTCGAGTTCCTGCGCGACGAGGAATCCTTTCCCGACCTGACCACCCTGACCGCCGCCATCCGCCAGGATGCGCAAGGCGCTCGTGACTATTTTGCCTCCCATGGACTATAGAGACACCCTGAACCTGCCCGAATCCCCTTTTCCCATGCGCGGCGACCTGCCCAAGCGCGAGCCGGGCTGGATCAAGGAATGGGAGGAAAAAGGCATCTACAAGCGGCTGCGCGACGCCCGCCGGGGCGAGCCCCTGTTCATCCTGCACGACGGCCCGCCCTACGCCAACGGCAAGATCCACATCGGCCACGCGGTCAACAAGATCCTCAAGGACATGATCGTCAAGAGCCGCCAGCTCGAAGGGTTCGACGCGGTGTACGTGCCGGGCTGGGACTGCCACGGCCTGCCGATCGAGAACGCCATCGAAAAGCTGCACGGCCGCAACCTGCCGCGCGACGAGATGCAGGCCAAAAGCCGCGCCTTCGCCACCGAGCAGATCGCGCAGCAGATGGTGGATTTCAAGCGCCTGGGGGTGCTGGGCGACTGGGACCACCCCTACAAGACCATGAACCACGCCAACGAGGCGCTGGAACTGCGCGCCCTGAAGAAGGTCATGGAACGCGGCTTCGTCTATCGCGGCCTCAAGCCCGTGTACTGGTGCTTCGACTGCGCCTCGTCGCTGGCCGAGTTCGAAATCGAATACGCCGACAAGAAAAGCCAGACGCTGGACGTGATGTTCCCGGCGGCCGATCCCGGAAAGCTGGCCGCCGCCTTCGGCCTGGACCGGCTCGACAAGGAAGCCTTCATCGTCATCTGGACGACCACGGCCTGGACCATCCCCGCCAACCAGGCGCTCAACGTCAACCCGGCACTCGAATACAGCCTGGTCGACACCGAACGCGGCCTGCTCGTCGTCGCCTCGGCCCTGGTCGAAAAGTGCCTCGAACGCTGGAAACTGCAAGGCCGGGTCATCGCCACGGCCCAGGGCGAAAAGCTCGACCACATGCCCTTCAGGCATCCGCTGGCGCACGTGGACAAGGGCTATGACCGCATCTCGCCCGTCTATCTGGCCGACTACGCCACGGCCGAGGACGGCACGGGGATCGTGCACTCGTCGCCCGCCTACGGCATGGACGACTTCAACTCCTGCATGTCCAACGGCCTGGCCTACGAGGACATCCTCAACCCCGTGCAGGGCCACGGCGTGTACGCGGACGATCTGCCGCTGTTCGGCGGCCAGCACATCTGGAAGGCCGTGCCCGCCATCCTCGACGCGCTGAAATCCGCGGGCCGCCTGATGGACACCACCACCATCACCCACAGCTACCCGCACTGCTGGCGCCACAAGACGCCGGTGATCTACCGCGCCGCCGCGCAGTGGTTCATCCGCATGGACGAGGGCGAGGGCGTGTTCACCGACCCGGCCCAGAAGCCCGCGAAGACGCTGCGCCAGATCGCGCTCGAAGCCATCGAGCAGACCCGCTTCTACCCCGAAAACGGCAAGATCCGCCTGCGCGACATGATCGCGGGCCGGCCCGACTGGTGCATCTCGCGCCAGCGCAGCTGGGGCGTGCCCATCCCGTTCTTCCTGCACGTGGACACGGGCGAACTGCACCCGCGCACGATGGAGATCATCGACCAGGCGGCCGACATGATCGAACAGGGCGGCGTGGAGGCCTGGAGCCGCGTGACGGCCGAGGACATCCTGGGCGCCGAGGACGCCGGGCGCTACACCAAGAGCACCGACATCCTGGAAGTCTGGTTCGACTCGGGCTCCACCTTCTGGCACGTGATGCGCGGTTCGCATCCGGCCATGCACCACGACAGCGGTCCCGAGGCCGACCTGTACCTCGAAGGCCACGACCAGCACCGGGGCTGGTTCCACAGTTCGCTGCTGCTGGCCTCGGCCATCTTCGGCCGCGCGCCCTACCGCGGGCTGCTGACCCACGGCTTCACCGTGGACGGCCAGGGCAAGAAGATGAGCAAGTCGCTGGGCAACACCGTGGCGCCGCAGGACGTGAGCGGCAAGATGGGCGCCGAGATCATCCGCCTGTGGGTGGCCTCGACCGACTATTCGGGCGACCTGGGCATCGACGACAAGATCCTGGCGCGCGTGGTGGACAGCTACCGCCGCATCCGCAACACGCTGCGTTTCCTGCTGGCCAACACCAGCGACTTCGACGCGGCCCGGGACGCCGTGGCCTACGGGGATCTGCTGGAAATCGACCGCTACGCCCTGGCGCGCGCGGCCCAGCTGCAACAGGAAATCCTCGGCCACTATCAGGTCTATGAATTCCACCCCGTGGTCGCCAAGCTGCAGCTATTCTGCTCCGAGGACCTGGGCGGCTT
>CBFGXR010000108.1:0-6602 GCA_965652675.1 uncultured Castellaniella sp. | reverse complement strand
GGGCGCGCGGCGCCCAGCAGCACCGGGCCCATGGCCACGCCGTGGCTGCCGGTCATCTTCAGCATGTTGTAGGTGATGTTGCCGGCGTCCAGGTTGGGCATGATCAGCAGGTTGGCCGGTCCCTTGAGCGTCGTGTCGGGGTAGGACTTGACGCGGATGCTTTCGGACAGGGCCGAGTCCGCGTGCATTTCGCCGTCCACGTCCAGGTCGGGCGCGCGCTGCGCGATCAGGCGCCGGGCCTCGGCCATCTTGCGGGAGGACGCCGTGGGGCGGCTGCCGAAGTTGGAATGCGAGAGCAGGGCGATCTTGGGCACGATGCCGAAGCGGCGGACTTCCTCGGCGGCCAGGATCGTCATGTCGGCGACCTGTTCGGCGGTGGGGTCCTCGTTGACGTGCGTGTCGCAGATGAACAGGGTCTGGGTCGGCAGCATCAGCACGTTCATGGCCGCGTAGGTGCGGGCCGTGGGCTTCAGGCCGATGACTTCCTCGACGTATTTCAGCTGGTTGTCGAATCGGCTGGCCACGCCGCAGATCATGGCGTCGGCGTCGCCGCGCTGCAGCAGCATCACCCCGATCAGGGAGTTGTGCTTGCGCACCATGGCCTTGGCGATGTCGGGCGTGACGCCGTCGCGGCCGCGCAGCTTGTAGTAGGCGTTCCAGGTCTCGTTGAAGCGCGAGTCGTCCTCGGGATTGACGATCTCGACGTTCTGGCCCGGCACCAGGCGCAGGCCGAACTTCTGGATGCGCATGTCGATCACGGCCGGGCGGCCGATCAGGATCGGCCGCGCGAAGCCTTCGTCCAGCACCGTCTGGGCGGCACGCAGCACGCGCTCGTCCTCGCCGTCGGCGTAGATCACGCGCTTGGGCGCGGATTTGGCCTGGCGGAACAGCGGGCGCATCAGCTGGCCGGAGTGGTAGACGATGCTCATCAGGGACTGGCGGTAGGCGTCCATGTCCTCGATGGGGCGGCGGGCCACGCCGGAATCGGCGGCGGCCTGGGCGATGGCCGGGGCGATCTTGACGATCAGGCGCGGATCGAAGGGCTTGGGAATGATGTATTCCGGGCCGAAGGACAGGTCCTGGTCGGCGTAGGCGCCCGCGACCTCGGCGCTGCTCTCGGCCTGGGCCAGGTCGGCGATGGCCTTGACGCAGGCCAGCTTCATCTCTTCGTTGATGACGGTGGCGCCGCAGTCCATCGCGCCCCGGAAGATGAAGGGGAAGCACAGCACGTTGTTGACCTGGTTCGGGTAGTCCGAACGGCCGGTGGCGACGATGCAGTCGGGCCGGGCGGCCTTGGCGTCTTCCGGGCGGATTTCAGGGTCGGGGTTGGCCAGGGCCAGGATCAGCGGACGGTCGGCCATGGTGCGCACCATGTCCTGGGTCAGCACGCCGGGCGCGGAGCAGCCCAGGAACACGTCGGCGCCCTTGCAGACGTCGGCCAGGGTGCGGGCGTCGGTCTTCTGGGCGTAGCGGGCCTTGTTGGGCTCCATCTTCTCGTCGCGGCCTTCCCAGATCACGCCGCGCGAATCGACCACGTAGACGTTCTGTTGTGAGACGCCGAGCTTGACCATGAGGTCCAGGCAGGCGATGGCGGCGGCGCCGGCGCCCGAGCACACCAGCTTGACCTGGCCGATGTCCTTGCCCACGACCTTCAGGCCGTTCAGGACGGCGGCCGAGGAAATGATGGCGGTGCCGTGCTGGTCGTCGTGGAAGACGGGGATCTTCATGCGCTCGCGCAGCTTCTTTTCGATGTAGAAGCATTCCGGCGCCTTGATGTCTTCCAGGTTGATCCCGCCCAGCGTCGGTTCCAGCGCGGCGATGATGTCGACCAGCTTGTCCGGATCGTGTTCGTTCAGCTCGATGTCGAAGACGTCGATGCCGGCGAATTTCTTGAACAGGCAGCCCTTGCCTTCCATGACGGGCTTGGCCGCCAGCGGGCCGATGTTGCCCAGGCCGAGCACGGCGGTGCCGTTGGTGACCACGCCCACCAGATTGGCGCGCGAGGTGTACTTGGCCGCGGCGGATTCGCCTTCGGCGTGGATGGTCATGCTGGCGGTCGCCACGCCCGGGGAATAGGCCAGGGTCAGGTCGTCCTGGTTGGCCAGGGGCTTGGTCGGCACCACGGAGATCTTCCCGGGGGTGGGGAAGGCGTGGTAATCGAGCGCCATCTTGGCGCGGTCGTCTTTCAGGTCCATGACTGCCTGTGCTCCTGCTGGTTTTATATCGTTCGTGTCACTGCTGCAATGATTTTCGCAGATCGGTCTTTTTGCCGCCGGGCCGCCCCAAGGCAAAAAGCGCCCCCTTGGGGGGCAGCAAGCGGCCGAAGGCTGCGCGGCGTGGGGGTCGTCCACCCCGAGTGTTTGTTAATCCCAACGCCAAACGGGTGAACAACGGCCTGGAATGGGCGTTTTCGGCCGATCAGTTTAAACCCATGCCGTCGGACGGGTATACTTTGGCCTTAATACGGCTTATGCAAGGCGTCGTACCGTTGCCTTCTGCCCCTGCTATCCGCCCATCGGTCTGGCCGAGTCGCGGAAGGTTTCTCAATCTGCATCGTTCGGGTGAAGCACCCGTCAGGTGAAGCGCACAATGTCCACGGAACAAGAACTCCAGTCCAATTCCTATTTGTTCGGCGCCAATGCGCCCTACGTAGAAGACCTCTACGAAGCCTATCTGAACAACCCGGGTTCCATTCCGGATCAGTGGCGTTCCTACTTCGACCAGCTGCAGCATCAGCCCGCCGTCGACGGCCGCGAAGCCACCCGCGACCAGGCCCACGCCCCGATCGTCGCCTCCTTCGCCCAGCGCGCCCGCGAAAACGCCTTCCAGATCCGCCCGGCGCAGGCCTCCGACCAGTCCCTGGCCATCGCCAGCAAGCAGGTCTACGTCCAGTCCATCATCGCCGCCTACCGGTCGCTGGGTTCCAGCATCGCCCAGCTCGACCCCCTGAAACGCCGCGACCGTCCTGAAATCCCGGAACTGGACCCCGCCTTCTACGGCCTGTCCGAGGCCGATCTCGACCAGATCTATTCGGCCACGAACACGTATTTCACCAAGGCCGATACGATGACCATGCGGGACATCCTCAAGGCCCTGCGCGACACGTACTGCCACAACATCGGCGCCGAGTTCATGCACATCTCGGACCCGACGGTGAAGCGCTGGATCCAGGAACGCCTCGAATCCACGCTGGGCATCCCCGAATTCTCCGTCGATGAAAAGCGCAACATCCTGCGCCAGGTGACCGAGGCCGAAGGCCTGGAACGCTTCCTGCACACCAAATACGTCGGCCAGAAGCGCTTTTCCCTGGAAGGCGGCGAAAGCTTCATCGCCTCCATGGACGAAGTCGTCAACCATGCCGGCGAAAACGGCGTCCAGGAAATCGTCGTGGGCATGGCCCACCGCGGCCGCCTGAACATGCTGGTCAACATCATGGGCAAGATGCCCGGCGACCTGTTCGCCGAATTCGAAGGCAAGCACGCCCAGGGCCTGAGCGACGGCGACGTCAAATACCACAACGGCTTCTCCAGCGACCTGTCCACGCGCGGCGGCCCGGTCCACCTGTCGCTGGCGTTCAACCCCTCGCACCTGGAAATCGTCAACCCGGTGGTCGAAGGCAGCGTGCGCGCCCGCCAGGACCGCCGCGACGACGAGGCCGGCGACCAGGTCCTGCCGGTGCTGGTGCACGGCGACGCGGCCTTCGCGGGCCAGGGCGTGGTGATGGAAACCCTGAACCTGGCCCAGACGCGCGGCTACGGCACCGGCGGCACGCTGCACATCGTCATCAACAACCAGATCGGCTTCACGACGTCCGACCCGCGCGACACGCGTTCCACGCTGTACTGCACGGACGTGGTCAAGATGATCGAAGCCCCGGTCTTCCACGTCAACGGCGACGATCCCGAAGCCGTGGTCTTCGTCACCCGCCTGGCCCTGGACTACCGCCAGCAGTTCAAGCACGACGTGGTCGTGGACATCGTCTGCTTCCGCAAGCTGGGCCACAACGAACAGGACACGCCGTCCCTGACCCAGCCGCTGATGTACAAGAGCATCGGCACGCACCCGGGCACGCGCAAGCTCTACGGCGACCGCCTGGTGGCCCAGGGCGTGCTGTCCGCGGACGAACCCGACCAGCTGGTCAAGGACTACCGCCAGCTGATGGAAGACGGCCAGCGCACGGTCGAACCCGTCCTGACCGACTACAAGAACAAGTACTCCACCGACTGGTCGCCGTTCCTGGGCGCCAAATGGACCGACCACGCCGACACCGGCGTCCCCCTGGCGGAACTGACCCGGATCGGTGAAAAGCTCACCCAGGTGCCGGACGGCTTCACCGTGCACCCGCTCGTCAAGAAGCTGCTGGGCGACCGCCTGGCCATGGCGCGCGGCGAGCACCCCGTGGACTGGGGCATGGGCGAACATCTGGCCTTCGCCACCCTGGTGGCCAACGGCTATTCCATCCGCATCACCGGCCAGGATTCCGGCCGCGGCACCTTCACCCACCGCCACGCCGTGCTGCACGACCAGAACCGCGAACGCTGGGACGACGGCACCTACATTCCGCTGCAGAACGTGTCCGAAGGCCAGGCGCCGTTCACGGTGATCGACTCCGTGCTGTCCGAGGCCGCCGTGCTGGGCTTCGAATACGGTTACGCCACCGCCGAACCCAACGTGCTGACCATCTGGGAAGCCCAGTTCGGCGACTTCGCCAACGGCGCCCAGGTCGTGATCGACCAGTTCATTTCGTCCGGCGAGGCCAAATGGGGCCGCCAGTGCGGCCTGACGCTGATGTTGCCGCACGGCTACGAAGGGCAGGGCCCCGAGCACTCCTCGGCGCGCATCGAGCGCTTCCTGCAGCTGTGCGCGGACAACAACATGCAGGTCGTGCAGCCGACCAGCGGCGCGCAGATCTTCCACGTGCTGCGCCGCCAGATGATTCGCCCCTTCCGCAAGCCGCTGGTCATCTTCACGCCCAAGTCGCTGCTGCGCAACAAGGCCGCCACCTCGCCGCTGGACGACCTGGCCACGGGCACCTTCCAGCCCGTGATCGGCGAAGTCGACGCGAACATCGCGCCGGCCGACGTGAAGCGCGTGCTGCTGTGCTCTGGCAAGGTCTACTACGACCTGGTGCATGCGCGCGCCGAACAGGAACGCAAGGACGTCGCCATCTTCCGCATCGAGCAGCTCTATCCCTTCGCCCACAAGTCCTTCCAGGCCGAACTGCAGAAATACCCCAACGCCAAGGAACTGGTCTGGGTCCAGGACGAGCCGCAGAACCAGGGACCGTGGTTCTACGTGCAGCATCACCTGTACGAGAACATGAGCGACGGCCAGAAGCTCGGCTACGCCGGCCGCCCGGCCTCGGCCTCGCCCGCCGTCGGCTACCTGGCCAAGCACCAGGAACAGCAGCGCGCCCTGATCGAGCAGGCTTTCGCGGCCAAGCTCAAGAGCTTCTCGCTGATCAAATAATCCGACCTCCCTCAAATACAGACAACACGGAAAAAACATCATGGCCATTACCGAAGTCCTCGTTCCGCAGCTTTCCGAATCAATCTCGGAAGCTACCCTGCTCAACTGGAAGAAACAGCCCGGCGAAGCCGTGCAGGCCGACGAGATCCTGATCGAGGTCGAAACCGACAAGGTCGTGCTGGAAGTCCCGGCCCCGGCCTCGGGCGTGCTCGCCGAAATCGTCAAGGGCGACGGCAGCACCGTCGTCGCCGGCGAAGTCCTGGCGCGCATCGACACCGCCGCCAAGGCCGCGCCGGCCGCCGCGCCGAAGGCCGAAGCCGCGCCCGCTCCGGCGGCGGCTCCCGCCGCGGCGCCGGCCGCCAAGTCGTCGGTCGCCTCGCCGGCCGCCGGCAAGATCCTGTCCGAAAAGGGCATCGATCCCGCCACGGTCGAAGGCTCGGGCCGCGCCGGCCGCGTCACCAAGGGCGACGCCCTGAACGCCGCGCAGGCGCCGGCGGCGCCCGCCACTCCGGCCGCCCCGGTGCCGGTCGGCCTGGACGGCCGTCCGGAACAGCGCGTGCCCATGAGCCGCCTGCGCGCCCGCGTGGCCGAACGCCTGATCCAGTCGCAATCCGAGAACGCCATCCTGACGACCTTCAACGAGGTCAACATGCAGGCCATCATGGACCTGCGCAAGAAGTACAAGGACTCCTTCGAAAAGGAACACGGCGTCAAGCTCGGCTTCACCTCCTTCTTCGTCAAGGCGGCCGTGGCGGCCCTCAAGCGCTACCCGGTCGTCAACGCCTCGGTGGACGGCAAGGACATCATCTACCACGGCTACTTCGACATCGGCGTGGCGGTCGGCAGCCCGCGCGGCCTGGTCGTGCCCATCCTGCGCAACGCCGACCAGCTGTCGCTGGCCGACATCGAAAAGCAGATCGCCGACTTCGGCCGCCGCGCCCAGGACGGCAAGCTCTCGCTCGACGAACTGACCGGCGGCACCTTCTCGATTTCCAACGGCGGCGTGTTCGGCTCGATGCTTTCCACCCCGATCATCAATCCGCCGCAGTCCGCCATCCTCGGCATCCACGCCACCAAGGATCGTCCGGTCGCGGAAAACGGTCAGGTCGTGATCCGTCCGATGAACTACCTGG
>CBFGXR010000107.1:0-6696 GCA_965652675.1 uncultured Castellaniella sp. | reverse complement strand
GTTGATGGCGATGTCCAGGGCGCGGTCCAGGTCGGCCGCCTTGTCCACGTAGACGTGGCAGTTGCCTTCCAGGTGCTTGATCAGGGGCACGCGCGATTCGTCGGCCAGGCGGGCGATCAGGCCCTTGCCGCCGCGCGGGATGATGACGTCGATCCATTCCGGGTGGGTGATCATTTCGCCCACGGCGGCGCGGTCGGTGGTGTCCACGACCTGCACCGCGTGCGGCGGCAGGCCGGCGGCTTCCAGGCCCGCCTGGATGATCGCGCCCAGGGCGCGGTTGGAATGGAAGGCCTCGCTGCCGCCGCGCAGGATGGTGGCGTTGCCGGATTTCAGGCACAGGGCGGCGGCGTCGATGGTCACGTTCGGCCGGGATTCGTAGATGATGCCGATCACGCCCAACGGCACGCGCATGCGGGCCACGCGCATGCCGTTGGGCCGGGTGGTGGTCTCGCTGAGGCTGCCGACGGGGTCGGGCATGGCGGCGATCTGGAGCAGGCCCTCGATCATCAGGTCCAGCGCCCGGTCGGACAGGCGCAGGCGGTCCATCATCGGGGCGTCCAGCCCGCGTTCGGCGGCGGCGCGCAGGTCGTGTTCGTTTTCGGCCTGCAGCCAGGCGCGGCGGGCGCGCAGGCCGTCGGCCATGGCGCGCAGGGCCGCGGCCTTGGCCGCGCCGGAGGCCGAGCGCAGGATGCGCGCCGCCTGGCGGGCCTGACGGCCCAGGGTCAGCATGGAGAACTCGGTGGAAATGTCGCTCATGTCGTGCCTGCGTAAAAAGGGTGGGGCGGCGCTTCAGCGCCGGGGCGAGCCCGCGGTGGCGATGCGCATCACCAGCCGTTCCAGTTCGTCCCAGGGGTCCTGAAGCAGGCCGTCCACCGGGATGCCCTTGATGATACGGTCGATTTCGTGGGCGTGGCGCAGGGCCGGCGGCCAGGCCGCGGCGGGGACGCGGGCCAGGGCCTGGCGCGCCAGTTTTTCGCGTGCGCCGAACAGGCGCTGGGACCGCAGCGCCGTGTCCAGGCCGTCGCGGGCGTGGGGCGCCAGGCGCGTCAGGATGCGGATTTCCTCGCCGACGGCCCAGAGCACCAGCAGCAGGGCTTCGCCTTCGGCCTGCAGTCCGCGCAGCACGGTCAGGGCCCGGTCGGCCTGGCCCAGCAGCATCGCGTCGCGCAGATCATAGAGATTGTAGCGGGCCACGTTCAGCACGGCGGCCTGGACCTGTTCCAGGCCGAGCGCCCCGGCGGGGTGCAGCAGGGCGAGCTTCTGCAGTTCCTGGTGGGCGGCCAGCAGGTTGCCTTCGACCTTGTCGGCCAGCCAGGCCAGCGTCTCGGCGTCCGCCGTGTGGCCCTGGCGGGCCAGGCGGCCGGCGATCCAGTCTGCCAGCGCCGTGCGCGGGATGGAGGGGATTTCGGTCCAGACGGCGCGGGATTTCAGGGCCTGGACCCACTTGGCCTGCTGAGTGGTCCGGTCCAGCTGCGGCAGGCGGATCAGGATCCGCAGGTCCGGCAGCTGCCCGTCGCCGGCCATCGTCGCCAGCTTCTGCAGGGTGTCGGCCCCGGTCTTGCCCGGCTTGCCGGTGGGCAGGCTGATTTCCAGCAGGCGCAGGTCGCCGAACAGGGACGTGTTCTGCGAGGCCGCCAGGGCCGCGCTCCAGTCGCTGCGGGCGTCCATGACCAGATGGGTGCGCTCGGCGCAGCCCAGCCGGAGGGCGGCGGCGCGGTAGGCGTCGGCCGCCTCGGTCAGCAGCAGGATCTCGTCTCCGCTCAGGACCGTGCAGGCCGGCAGTTCCTGCGCGCCGGCGTAGTGCTCGGTCAGGCGGTCCGCGGCCGACGCGCGCGCCATGGTCAGGGCCTGCTCATGCTAGGGCCGGATCGAGGACGGCCCGGCCGGGGGCGAGGCATCGAGGACATGGTCGTCCGGCATGGGCACGACGGGGCGGTCGGCGGCGTTGGCGTAGGCGTCGCGGACTTCCGGCGAACTCATGCGGCGCAGGATCTGGTCGATCAGGCCGTTGCGCATGTCCTTGAAAGTGCGGTCGATCTCGCCTTCCTTGGCCTGGACGATGCGGTCGTTGTAGGGCAGTTCGCGCACGCTGAGCAGGGTCGTGGGCGGCAGCAGCACGTGGCCTTCACGATCCAGCAGTTCGAACTGGAAGTCCAGGTTCAGCTCGTATTCCTCGACCCGGCCGTCAGCGTCCAGGGACAGCTGGCGCAGATTCTGGGATTCGGTGATCTGGTGCAGATAGACGTCGGCGTCCCGGCGGCGGTCGGTGAAGCGGGTGCCCGGCGAATTGGCCGTGATGGTGCGGCGCAGCCGGGCGCCGAACTCGGAATCCAGGTTGATGTTGGTGTAGATCGCCTGGAAGGGCAGGGGCGTGGCCCCCTTCAGGTGAAAGCCGCAGGCGCCCAGCACCAGCAGGGCGAGGCCGGCCAGGGGGAGGCGCAGGAAGCGCGGCAGGAGGGTGAAGGAGGCCATGGGCACCATCCGACGACGTTGACCAGGCGGCCGGGCACGACCACGACCCGCTTGGGCTCGCGGCCCTCGAGGAAGCGGCCGATGGCCTCGTGCGCGCGGGCCAGGGCCTCGATGGCGGGTTTGTCGGCTTCCTGGGGCACGGTGAGCTGTCCCCGGACCTTGCCGTTGATCTGCAGCACCAGTTCGACCGTGTCGGCCCGCAGGGCGGATTCGTCCACCTGGGGCCAGGGAGCGTCCAGCAGATCGCCCAGCGCGTCGGCCAGGCCCAGTTCGCGCCACAGCTGCCAGGTGACGTGCGGCACCACGGGGTACAGGACGCGCAGCAGGATGGACGCGGATTCGGCCAGGGCCGGGCCGGACACGCCCGCCTGGGCGGCCGATTCCAGCGTGTTGAGCATCTTCATGGCCGTGGAGACCACGGTGTTGTACTGGATGCGCTGATAGTCGTAGTCCGCCTGGCGCAGCAGGCCGTGGATCTGGCGGCGCAGGTCGGCGGCGGTCTCGTCCAGCGCATCCCCGTCGACGGGGGTCGCGGCATGCCGGAGGATGTCCCCGTGGCGGCCGTGGCAGAAGGCCCACAGGCGGCGCAGGAATCGGTTCGCGCCCTCGACGCCGGAGTCCGACCATTCCAGGGTCTGTTCCGGGGGGCTGGCGAACATCACGAACAGGCGGGCGGTGTCGGCGCCCAGGCCGTCGATCAGCGATTGCGGGTCGACGCCGTTGTTCTTGGACTTGGACATGGTGCCGATGCCGCCGTAGTCCACGGGCGAGCCGTCGGACTTCAGGCGCGCGCCGGCGATGCCGCCCTTGTCGTCGGTGATGTTTTCCACCTGGTCGGGCCAGAAATATTCGATGCCGCCCCGTTCGTTCCTGCGCGAATAGATGTGGTTGAGCACCATGCCCTGGCACAGCAGTTTCGTGAAGGGCTCGGAAAATTTCACCATGCCCAGGTCGCGCATCACCCGCGTCCAGAAGCGCGCGTACAGCAGGTGCAGCACGGCGTGTTCGATGCCGCCGATGTACTGGTCCATCGGCATCCAGTAGTCGTTGCGCGCGTCCACCATGGCCTGGTCGTTGCCCGGCGAGGTGTAGCGCATGAAATACCAGGACGAATCGATGAAGGTGTCCATGGTGTCGGTCTCGCGCCGCGCCGGCTTGCCGCAGGACGGGCACTGGCAGGACAGGAAGCCTTCGTGCCTGGCCAGCGGGTTGCCGGTGCCGTCGGGCACCAGGTCTTCGGGCAGCACCACGGGCAGGTCCTTTTCGGGGACCGGCACCGGACCGCAGTCGGCGCAGTGGATGATGGGGATCGGGGTGCCCCAGTAGCGCTGGCGGGAAATGCCCCAGTCGCGCAGGCGCCAGGTGACGCGCAGTTCGCCCAGGCCCTGGGCGGCCAGGTCGGCGGCCACGGCCTGGATGGCCTCGGCGGTGGACAGGCCGTCGTATTTGCCGGACTGGACCGTGCGGCCGATCTGCTTGTCGCCGTACCAGTCCTGCCAGGCTTCGGTGGAATAGGTCTTGCCCTCGGCGGCGATGACCTGGCGGATGGGCAGGCCGTACTTGCGGGCGAAGGCGAAGTCGCGTTCGTCGTGGGCAGGCACGCCCATGACGGCGCCGTCGCCGTAGCTCATGAGGACGTAGTTGCCGACCCAGACGGGGACGGATGCGCCGGTGAGGGGATGGGTGACGGACAGGCCGGTGGGCAGGCCTTCCTTTTCGCGCGTGGCCAGTTCGGCCTCGGTGGTGCCGCCCTGGCGGCAGGCTTCGATGAAGGCGGCCAGTTCGGGATTGGCGCGTGCCGCGTGCGTGGCCAGCGGGTGTTCGGGCGCGACGGCGCAGAAGGTGACGCCCATGATGGTGTCGGCGCGCGTCGTGAAGACGTGCATCAGGCCGTCCTGGATCAGGACGCCGTCCGCGTCGCGGATGTCATGGCGGAAGGCGAAGCGCACGCCCTCGCTCTTGCCGATCCAGTTTTCCTGCATCAGACGTACGCGTTCGGGCCAGCCGGGCAGGCCGTCTTCCAGGGTGCCGAGCAGTTCGTCCGCGTAGTCGGTGATGCGCAGGTAGTAGCCAGGGATCTCGCGCTTTTCCACGGGCGCGCCGGATCGCCAGCCACGGCCGTCGATGACCTGCTCATTGGCCAGCACGGTCTGGTCGACGGGGTCCCAGTTGACGGTCTGGGTCTTGCGGTAGGCGACGCCCTTTTCGAGCATCTTCAGGAACAGCCACTGGTTCCACTTGTAGTAGGACGGGTCGCAGGCGCACATTTCGCGCGACCAGTCGATCGCCAGCCCCATCGCCTGCATCTGCTTTTTCATGTAGGCGATGTTGTCGTAGGTCCACTTGGCCGGGGGGACGCCGGATTTCATGGCGGCGTTTTCCGCCGGCATGCCGAAGGCGTCCCAGCCCATGGGCATGAGGACGTTGTATCCGCGCATGCGCAACTGGCGGGTCATCATGTCGTTGATGGTGTAGTTGCGCACGTGACCCATGTGGAGCTTGCCGCTGGGGTAGGGCAGCATCGAGCAGGCGTAGAACTTGGGCTTCGGGGATCCGTCGGCGGCGGTGGCGTGTTCGGTGACGCGGTAGACGTCGCCTGCGCGCCAATGGGCCTGGGCTTCGGTTTCGACCTGGTTCGGGAGGTAGCGTTCCTGCATGGATCTGTCTGGAAAATGGGAGTGAAAAGGGCCAGCCCGACATTATAGAGGGTCGTGCGGCATGGGGTCCGCGTCACGGCTTGCACCCACCTCGCGGCTTGCAAGCCGCTCGGATTCTCCAGGCTCATCCCAAAGAAAAATCCCCGCTCGAAGGCGGGGATTTGCGGAAACCGGTGAGACGGTCCGGGAGAGGCGATCCCGGATTATTTCAGCTTGGTTTCCTTGTAGTCGACGTGCTTGCGCGCGACCGGATCGAATTTCTTGATCAGCATTTTTTCCGGCATGTTGCGCTTGTTTTTCGTGGTCGTGTAGAAATGACCCGTGCCGGCGGTCGATTCGAGCTTGATTTTCTCGCGGATGCCTTTAGCCATGATGTGCTCCTATGCGCGGCCGATCAGGCCAGTTCGCCACGGGCACGCAGGTCGGCCAGGACGGCGTCGATGCCGTTCTTGTCGATGGTGCGCAGGGCCTTGGTGGATACGCGCAGGCGCACCCAGCGGTTTTCGGACTCGACCCAGAACCGGCGCGATTGCAGGTTGGGCAGGAAACGACGCTTGGTTTTGTTGTTCGCGTGCGAGACGTTGTTGCCCACCATCGGGCCTTTGCCGGTTACTTGGCATACGCGTGCCATGGTCTCACCTCTGTTTGTCTATCGGGAAAGCCTTGCATTCTATACTGAAATGATTCGATAAATCAAGCGGGTTGCCGGACCGGGCGCATGGCGATGCGGCCGAAAAACCACGACAGGGCCGCGCAGGCCGCCAGCGAGGCCGTCAGGGGCAGGGGCGTGCCGGTGTGCCAGGCGCTGACGGCGAAGCCGGCCAGGGCGCCGCAGAGCATCTGCAGCGCGCCCATCAAGGCCGAGGCCACGCCCAGGCGCGGGCCCTGGTCGGCCAGGGCCAGGGCGGCGGCGTTGGGGCCGACGAAGCCCTGGCTGGCCATGAAGCCCATCAGGCACAGCATCAGCAGGGGCAGGGTGATCCAGTCCAGCAGGGTCAGCGCCAGGGCGCACAGCGTCATCAGCACCAGCGTGCCCTGGGCGCGGTTCAGCAGGCGCAGCGGCGGATGGCGGTTCAGCAGGCGGGCGCTGACCTGGGCGGCCACGATCAGCGCGGCGGCGTTCAGGCCGAACAGCAGGCCGAACCAGCGCGGGTCGATGCCGTAGATCGTGATGAAGACCTGGGGCGAGCCCGAGATGTAGGCGAACAGGCCGCCCGAGCCGAAGCCGCCCGCCAGGGTGTAGCCCATGAAGCGCCGGTGGGTCAGCAGCAGGCGGAAGTGGGCGGCGATGGCGCCGACGGCCAGCGGCGAACGCCGCGCGGGGTCCAGGGATTCGCGCATGCGCAGCGCCACGGCCAGCCACAGGACGACGCCGGCCAGGCTCATCATGTAGAACACGGTGCGCCAGGATCCCAGGGTCACGGCCTGGCCGCCCAGCAGGGGCGCCAGGATGGGCATCACGCCCATCACCAGCATCAGCAGGGACAGGGCCTGGGCGGCCTCGCGGGTGTCCAGGTGGTCGCGGATCACGGCGCGGGGGATCACCATGCCGGCGGCGCCGCCGAAG
>CBFGXR010000106.1:0-6714 GCA_965652675.1 uncultured Castellaniella sp. | reverse complement strand
CAAGAGTGCCGGGGCAGCGCCACCCTGGGCTAGCGCCTGCTCCAGCCAGGCGCGGCGCGCGCCCTGGGGCCGGGTCAGCACGCGGATGCGATGGCCGTGCTGTTCGGCCAGCAGCGGCGCCAGGTCGGGATCCGACAGGGCGTGGGAACACACCAGCACGGGCGGGGCCGGATTGTCGGCATAGTGCTGGGCCACGAAGGCGCTCAGCACGTCCTCGGCGGACTCGTCCTGCGCCTGGGTAGGGAACAGGGGCTTGTCGCCCAGGTGCCGCCCGGCGCGCACCATCGCCAGGTTGACGCACACCCGGCCGCCCGCCTGTTCCACCGCGATGATGTCGGCGCTGTCGTCGCCCACCTGTTCCATGGTCTGCTGCTGCAGGACTTTCGCCAGCGCGCGCATCTGGTCGCGCAGCGCGGCGGCCTGCTCGAAGTCCTGGCGTTCGGCGGCGGCGCTCATGCGCCGCTCGATGTCCTCCATGACCTCGCTGGCGCGGCCTTCCAGGAAGCGGATGGCGCGCTCGACGTCGGCCCGGTAGTCCTCGGGCGAGATCAGGTTCACGCAGGGCGCGGAGCAGCGGCCGATCTGGTACAGCAGACAGGGGCGCGTGCGGTGGGCGTAGACGCTGTCCTCGCAAGTGCGCAGGCGGAAGACCTTCTGCAGGATCTGGATGGTCTCGCGCACCGCCCAGGAATTGGGATAGGGGCCGAAGAAGCGGCCCGGTCCGTGGGTGCTGCCCCGGTAGTACACGATGCGCGGGGCCTCGTGCGCGGTGATGTGCAGATAGGGGTAGGACTTGTCGTCCCGGAACAGGATGTTGTAGCGGGGCTTGAGGCGCTTGATCAGGTTGTTTTCCAGGATCAGGGCCTCGGCCTCGGTGCGCGTGACCGTGATCTCGGTGCGCGCCACGCGCGCCAGCATGTGCTCGATGCGCGGGCCGTGGCCGGACTTCTGGAAATACGAACTGACGCGGCGCTTCAGGTCGCGCGCCTTGCCGACGTACAGGACCTCGCCCTGCTCGTCGATGTGGCGGTAGACCCCCGGCAGGTGCGGCAGGTCAGACAGAAAGGTTTTCAGATCGAAGGCTTCGGGCACGGAGATACCTTGGGTCGGACAGCAGCCCCGTCCAGTCGGGTGCGGGCCGGGACGGCATCAGCCGCCGGATGCGGCGCACGGCCTGGGGATCCAGGGGGCGGTCCGCCAGCGCAGCCAGCAGTTCGTCGGCCAGGTCGGGACGGTTGCAGACCAGCACCATGTCGCAGCCCGCGTCCAGCGCGGCCAGCGCCCGGGCGCGGATGTCGCCGGCCACGCTCGCGCCTTCCATGGTGAGGTCGTCCGAAAACACCACGCCGTCGTATTCGAACCGGCCGCGCAGGATGTCGGTCACCCAGCGGCGCGAGAACCCCGCCGGCTCGGGCGCCACCTGGGGATAGATGACGTGGGCCGGCATGATGGCCGGCAGCGTCAGATCGCCCAGCCAGCGGTACGGCGCCGCGTCCGCGTCCAGGATCTCGTCCAGCGGCCGCTCGTCCACCGGGATCGCCAGGTGGGAATCGGCCGCCACCGCGCCATGGCCGGGGAAATGCTTGCCGCAGGCCGCCATGCCGGCCTGGGACAGGCCCTGGATCAGCGCGCGGGCCAGCAGGGCCACGGCGGCCGGGTCCTCGTGCAGCGCCCGGTTGCCGATCACCTGGCTGACCCCGTAATCCAGGTCCAGCACGGGCGTGAAGCTGAAATCCACGCCGCAGGCGCGCAATTCGCTGGCCAGCACGAAGCCGGTCTCGGTCGCCGCATGCAGGGCGGCCTGGGGATCGCGGTCGTACCACTGGCCGAAGACCCGCATCGCCGGCAGCGGGGTGAAGCCGTCGGTGCGGAACCGCTGCACCCGGCCGCCTTCGTGGTCCACGGCGATCAGCAGGGGTTCGTCGCGCGCGGCGTGGATCGCGGCGCACAGGGCGGCGAGCTGGGCACGGTCGGAGAAATTGCGCGCGAACAGGATCACGCCCCCGACCAGGGGGTGGCGCAGGCGGGCGCGCTCGGCGTCGGTCAGTTCCAGTCCGGCGACGTCGACCATGACGGGGCCCGGGGCCATGGCGGCGCGGCCGCCCGGATGCGTGTGCTGTGACAGGGTCATGCGATGTTTTCCTTGGCTTGCGGCCCGGCGGGCAGCGCCTCGATCACGACGAAGGCCGCCACCATGTCGCTCTCGTCGGTCATGGAGACGTGGGCCCGGCCGAAGCGGACGGCGTACCAGTCGGCCAGGGGGCCGGACAGGCGGATTTCAGGGGCGCCGCCGGGACGGTTCAGGATCTGCGCCCGCGACCAGGTCATGGGCATGTGGATGCCCAGCCCGATGGCCTTGGAAAAGGCTTCCTTGGCCGCGAAACGGGTCGCCAGGTAGAGGATGCCCCGGCGCGGATCGCGCGCCTGGCGGCGCTGGTGCACGAGTTGCTCGTCCGGCCCCAGGATGCGGCGGACGAAGCGGTCGCCATGCCGCGCGTGGATGCGCTCGATGCGCTCGACCCGCAGCAGATCGGTGCCGATGCCGGCGATGGCTCCAGTGGACACGAAGGACTCCGAAGAAACGGCGATGGCGACGCGCGGCCGGGACCGCGTCGGACGGCCCGGCGCGGGTCACAGCCGGATGAAATGTTCCCGGTAGTGCTTGAGCTCGTCGATCGATTCCTGGATGTCGGCCAGGGCCTCGTGCTTGCTGGCCTTGACGAAGCTGCGGTAGACCTCGGGCTTCCAGCGCAGCGACAGTTCCTTCAATGTGCTGACGTCCAGGTTGCGGTAATGGAAGTAGGCTTCCAGCCGGGGCATGTATTTCACCATGAAGCGGCGGTCCTGGCCGATGGTGTTGCCGCACATCGGCGACTTGCCGGACGGCACCAGCGGCGCCAGGAATGCCAGCAGGATGTCCTCCGCGGCCGATTCGGTCAGGGTCGAGGCCTTGACCTTGTCGATCAGGCCGCTCTTGCCGTGGGTGGACTGGTTCCATTTGTCCATGCCGTCCAGTACGGCGGCGTCCTGGTGGATCACCAGCACCGGCGCCTGCGCCACCGGCGTCAGGTCGGGTTCGGTGACGACCATGGCGATTTCCAGGATGCGCTCTTTTTCGGGGTCCAGGCCCGACATTTCCATGTCCAGCCAGATCAGGCGCTGATCGTTCGCGGCCATATCCTATAATCCTTTGCTTGCAAAGCACCGATTTTCGCACATTGGCCGGACGGACATGCTGACCCTTCTGTTTCTCGCCTGCCTGCTGGGCGACCTGCTCCTGCGCTACTGGCTGGCGCGCCGCCAGATCCGCCATGTGCTCGCCCACCGCGACACGGTCCCCGCCGCCTTCGCCGACCGGGTCGGCCTGCACAGCCACCAGCGCGCCGCCGACTACACCGTGGCCCGCAGCCAGCTGTCCATGGTCGAACGCATCGTCGAGGCCGCCGTGCTGCTGGGCCTGACCCTGCTGGGCGGCCTGCAGGCCCTGGACCTGGCCCTGGGCCGCCTCATCGAATCCGAACTCTGGCGCCAGATGGCCCTGGTGGGCGCCGTGCTGGCCCTGCTGGGGGTCGTCGGCCTGGTCTTTTCCGCCTGGCGCACCTTCCGCCTGGAAGCCCGCTTCGGCTTCAACCGCATGACGCCCCGCCTGTTCCTCACCGACGCCCTCAAGATGCTGGCCGTCACCCTGGTCCTGGGCGTCCCGCTGCTGGCCGCCATCCTGTGGATCATGCGCTCGGCGGGCACCGACTGGGCCTGGTGGGCCTGGGGCGTCTGGGTGGGCTTCAACCTGCTGGTCCTGTGGCTGTATCCCAGCTTCATCGCCCCGCTGTTCAACCGCTTCACCCCGCTGGACGACCCCGAACTCGGCCAGCGCATCCATGCCCTGGCCAGACGCTGCCATTTCGGCCTGTCGGGCCTGTTCGTCATGGACGGATCGCGGCGCTCCGCCCACGGCAACGCCTACTTCACCGGCTTCGGCCGCCATCGCCGCATCGTGTTCTTCGACACTCTGCTCGCGCGCCTGGACACCGACGAGGTCGAGGCCGTCCTGGCCCACGAACTGGGCCACTTCGCCCACCGCCACATCCTGCGGCGCATCGTCGTCAGCTTCGTGACGGCCGGCGTGCTGCTGCACCTGCTGGCCTGGCTGTCCACCCAGCTCTGGTTCTACACCGGACTGGGCGTCGTCCCGCAGCTGGGCCGGCCCAACGACGGCCTGGCCCTGGTGCTGTTCATGCTGGCCCTGCCGGTGCTGACGTTCTGGTCCACGCCCATCGCCAGCCTGCTGTCGCGGCGCGACGAATTCCAGGCCGACCGCTACGCGGTGCGGCAATGCGGCGCGGCGCCCCTGGCCAGCGCGCTGGTCAAGCTCTACGACGACAATGCCGCCACGCTGACGCCGGACCCGATCCATTCCGCCTGGTACGACAGCCATCCGCCGGCCCCCGTGCGCCTCGCGCACCTGCGCGATGGCTGAACCCGCCGCGCTGGACGGCCGCGTCGTCGCCGCCCACGGACGCCACTACGACGTCGAAATCGACAGCGGCGGCCGGCGCCAGTGCTACACGCGGGGCAAGAAGTCCGGCCCGGCCGTGGGCGACCGGGTGCGCGTGCGCCCCGAAGGCAGCCAGGAAGGCGTCATCCTCGACATCCTGCCGCGCAGCAACCTGTTCTACCGTTCCGACGCCCAGCGCAGCAAACAATTCGCCGCCAACATCGACCAGCTGCTGCTGGTGCTGGCCCCGGAACCCGAATTTTCCGACGACTTGATGGGCCGCGCGCTGGTGGCGGCCGCCAGCGCCGGGGTGCCGGCGCTCATCGTGCTGAACAAGGCCGACCTGCCCGGCGCCGCGGCCGCCCGCGCGCGGCTGGCGACCGTGGAATCCCTGGGCACACCCGTCCTCATGCTCAGCGCCCTGGACACGGACCAGGTCCGGACCCTGTTGGGCCCCCGGCTGCGGGACCGCATCACGCTGCTGCTGGGCCAGAGCGGCATGGGCAAGTCCACCCTGCTCAACGCGCTGGTCCCCGAGGCGCTGGCGGCGACCCAGGCGCACTCCGAGGCCCTGGGCACCGGCCGCCACACCACCACCCGCACGCAGCTCTACCCCCTGCCCGAAGGCGGCGGACTGATCGATTCGCCCGGCTTCCAGGCCTTCGGCCTGCAGCACCTGAGCGCCCACGACATCGAGCAGGGGTTCCCGGAATTCGCCGCCCCGATCGCGGAATGCCGCTTCTACAACTGCACCCACCGCCACGAACCGGGCTGCGGCGTGCTGGCGGCCGTCGATCGCGGCGACATCCGCGCCGAACGCCACGCCCTGTACATGCGCATCCTGGCGGAAAACGAGTCGGCGCGGCGGTACTAGGGCCTGGGGTCCGGCGGCGCCCCGGCCGCACGGAAACAGCCCTTCGTTGCCCTCCCGGCCCTGGTCCGATGGCCCGGATTGTCACAAAATGGGAACCTCGATCGTCTGGATGCCGATATGCACGATACGACCCTCACCTTCAATCATCACCGCCCCCGCCTGCAAAGCATCGCCTACCGCATGCTCGGATCCTGGGCCGAGGCCGAGGACGTCGTCCAGGACACCTGGCTCAAGTGGCACGCGGCGGACCGGGGCGCCCTGGCCAACATCGAGGCCTGGCTGGTCTCGGTCACGACCCGGCTGTCCATCGACCGGCTGCGGGCGGCCAAGGCCCGGCGGGAGCATTACGTCGGCGCCTGGCTCCCGGAACCCGACCTGGCGGACCTGGCCGATCCCGCGCCCTCGCCCGAACAGGCGCTGGAGCGCTCGCACGACGTGTCCTACGCCCTGCTGGCCGTGCTGGAACGGCTCTCGCCCGAGGCACGCGCGGCCTTCCTGCTGCGGGACGTGTTCGACGAAGGCTACGACGAAATCGCCCGGGTGCTGGACCGGACCGAGGCCGCCTGCCGCCAGCTGGTGCATCGCGCCCGGAACCGGCTGAAGGACGAACGCAAGCCGGCGCCCGTGGATCCCGAGGCGCAGCGAAGCCTGCTCCAGGCCTTCGCCCAGGCCGCCTCGACGGGCGATTTCACGGCGCTCAAGTCGGTGCTGGCGGCCGACGCCCAACTGGTCGGCGACGGCGGCGGCAAGGTCGCCAGCTTCGGCGTGCCGCTGCTGGGCGGACAGCGCATCGCGCAGCTCTACCTGGCGACCTGCCTGCGCTTCCGCGGCCGGGTGCGCTGCGAAATCGCCCTTGCCGACGGCCAATGGCGGCTGCTGCGCTTCATCGACGACAAGCTGGAATCGGCGCAATACCTGGAAACCGACGGCGCGCGCATCACCCGCATCCACGCGCAGCGCAATCCCGACAAGCTCGCGCGGCTGGCGCGGGTGCTGGATTGCGAGCTGAGCGTGCAACCCTGACCCGCCAGCCGGCACGAAAAATTTTCGGATGATGCCGTCACAAGACGGCATCGCCGTTCGTCTTGAGTGTGAACCCTTCAACTTCCCACTCGAGGTGATTCCATGTCGCACCCCCGCCTGAACTGGACGGACATCGCGCCCAAGACCTACAAGGCCATGGCCGGCGTCAACGCCACCCTCTCCAACTCCACCCTGGGGCCGATCCTGACGGATCTGGTCCAGACCCGCGTCTCGCAGATCAACGGCTGCGCCTTCTGCCTGGACATGCACGCGCGCGACCTGCGCAAGCACGGCGAGACCTGGCAGCGCATCAACAGCCTCT
>CBFGXR010000105.1:0-6755 GCA_965652675.1 uncultured Castellaniella sp. | reverse complement strand
CTCCAGGTTCTGGAACGTGCGCGCGACCCCGAGCGCCGCCATGTCCGACGCGCCCCGCCGCGTGATGTCCTCGCCCGCGAGCGCGATCGCGCCGCCCGTGGGATCGTAATAGCGGGAAATGCAGTTGAAGGTGGTGGACTTGCCGGCCCCGTTGGGTCCGATCAGGGCGTGGATCCGCCCCTGGCCGACCTTGAAGGACAGGTCGTCCACGGCGGTGAGGCCGCCGAAGCGCACCGTCAGGCCATCGATCGACAGCATCGTCCGCGGATCCATGCTCATGCGCCGGCCCTCCCGGTGCCGCCCGGCGCCGCCTTGCGCGCGCGGGCGCGGCCGCTGAACAGGCCGCGCGGCGCGAACATCATGAACCCGATCAGGATCAGGCCGTAGATGATTTCCTGGAAGGACAGCACCTGGCGCAACAGTTCCGAGATCAGGCCGAAGATCACGGCGCCGACGACGGCCCCGCGCACCGAGCCGATCCCGCCCACCACGATCATGATGAGGATCAGGATCGTGGTCCAGAAGCCCAGGCTTTCGGGATGGATGAAGGACGCGAAGGTCGTGTACAGGCCGCCCGCCACCCCCGCGTAGGCGGCCGAGCACATGAAGGCGACCCGCTTGACGACGTTGGCGTCGATGCCCATGGCCCGCGCCGCCACGTCGCTCTCGCGCACCGCGCGGAACGCCGCGCCCAGCTGCGAGCGCGACAGCCGCACGGTCAGCCACAGCATCAGGGCCGCGCCCAGGACCACGAAGGGATAGGCGCCCAGGTCGGACGTCAGCTCGAACCCGAAGAACCGCGCCGGCGACATCTGGTAGCCGTTCGAGCCGTTGGTCACTTCGGTCCAGTTCAGGAACACCCACTGCATGGCCTCGCCGAAGGCGAAGGTGGACAGGGCCAGGTAGATGTCGCGCATCCGGATCGCCAGGGCGCCCAGCAGATAGCCCAGCGCCGCCGCGATCGCGCCGGCCGCCAGCACCGACACCACGAAATTCGGATGCCAGGTGTTGTTGATGATGCCGGCCGCGTAGATGCCGATCCCGTAGAAGGCGGCGTGCGACAGGGCGAACTGGCCGGTCTCGCCGATCACGAGGTGCAGGCCCAGCGCCAGCACGATGTAGATCATCAGCAGATTGACGATGTACAGCACGTAGCCGCTGGCCGTGAACGGCAGCACCGCCAGCACCACCGCCAGCGCCGCGAGGCCCCATGTGTCGAAATGGTTTTTCATACTTTCTTGACCTGCGCTTTGCCGCCGAGGATGCCCTGCGGACGGACGATCAGAACGATCAGGATGGCCAGGAACGGCGCCACGACGATGGCGTTGGTCGACACGAACAGGCCCACCAGGTTTTCGGCGACGCCGATGATGAAGCCGCCCACGACCGCGCCCGGAATGCTGGTGATGCCGCCCACGATCGCCGCGGCGAACGCCAGGATCGCCACGTGGCCGATGTCCGGCGTGATCAGGATCTTGGGCGTGATCAGGATCGCCGACACGGCCGAGATCAGGCCGGCCAGCGCCCAGACCGCCATGCGGATGCGCACCAGGCTGACGCCCACGATCTGGGCCGCCCTGGGATTCATGCCCACCGCCCGCATCGCCTTGCCGATGCGCGTATGGTTGAACAGGACGTACAGCGCCAGCATCACCACGATCGCCGCGCCCAGGATCATCAGATCCAGGCGCGTCAGCACCGCGTCGCCGATCATCACGGTATCGGACGAAACCAGCGCCGGCAGCGAGCGCGGCGAATCTCCCAGACCGGTCTGGCGCACCGCGCCCTTGAGCACGTAGGCCAGGCCCAGCGTGGCGATCACCAACTGCACGCCCACGCCCTTGGCCCGGATCACCCGTTCCATCACCACGCGCTGGAACAGCGCGCAGATCGCCGCGACCGCCGCCAGCGTCGCCGGGATGACCACCGCGTAGTGCCAGCCCAGCACCAGGATCATGAACAGCGCCACATAGCCGCCCACCATGAAGATCTCGCCCTGCGCGAAGTTCGGCACGTCCGTCGTCTTGAACACGATCACGACCGCCACCGCCAGCAGCGCGTAGACGCTGCCCGTCACCAGGCCGGACCACACGCCCTGCTGCAGGAAAAGCCAGATATCCGCAAAACTCATCGATCACTCCACTGGCGCCGCGCCGCCGGGCGCGCGGCTGCGCCCCCGGCCCTCATCGCGCGGGGACGGCTCACGGCTTCGGCTGATAGGTCCAGGTGCTCTTGAAGGCACCCGGAATCAGATCCTTGTGCTCGCCGTCGAATTTCAGGTAGATGGCCGACTTCTGCGCCGCATGGTCGTCCGGCGTGAACTCGACCGGACTGGCCATCACGCCCGTGTCCAGCTTGAAATGCTGCAGGGCGGCCAGGACCTTCTCGCGTGTGGGCTCCGGACCCGCGTCCTTCAGCGCCTGCACCACCGTCATCGCGGGCGGCAGGCCGTAGGGCATGTAGCTCTGCGGGTGCCCCGGCTTGGCGGCCAGGTCCGGGTAGTATTCCTTGTACATGTCGTAGACCCACTTCATCTTCGGATCCGACGGCAGGCCCGCCACCACGTCCTGGATGTAGAAGTTCTTCAGGGCCGCCGGGCCGCCGACGTTCTCGACCAGCTGGGTCAGGTCGGCCGTGCCGGTGACCGCCAGCACGATGGGCTTGTTCCAGCCGAGCTCGTGCGCCTTCTTGATGATCAGCGCCGCCGGGCGGGCGTAGGTCGTCAGCAGCAGCACGTCGGGATTGGCCGCGCGCACCTTCAGCATCGGCGCCGTGACGTCGTTGATGCCCGGATTGACCGACTGCACGCTCAGCGAGACGCCGTCATGCTGCTTGGCCTGGAATTCCGCGGTGGTGAGGTTCCAGCCGCCATAGGCGTCGTCGTGGTTGATGTAGCCGATCTTCTTGGCCTTCAGATGCTGGACCGCGAACTCGACCATCGACCCGCCCACCGCGTACTGCGAGATCGAGAACGCGCCGTAGATGTATTTCGACGGCGGATACAGGGCCCCGTCGCCCGAGGCGTTCAGCATCAGGAAGGGGACCTTGGCGCGCTCGACGTATTCCTTGGCCGCGACCACCGCCGCCGAACACGAGCCGCCGTTCAGCAGGAACACGTGGTCCTGCTCGACCAGCTTCTTGACCGCCGCCACCAGGTCGTTGGCGTTGCAGCGGGTGTCCTCGACGACCAGCTCGATCTTGCGGCCGTGGATGCCGCCTTCCTTGTTGACCTTTTCGTAATACATCTTGGCCGCGTTGACCACGTCGAACCCGTAGGCCATGCCGCTGCCCGACAAGGGCGAGAACAGGCCGATCTTGATGGTGGAATCGGTGATGCCGGGTTCGGCCGCCCGGGCGGACATCCCCAGGCCCAGGCCCGCGACCGCCGCGCACAGGGCCGCTTTCTTGACGATGCTGAATTTCATGATGTCTCCTCGTGGATTGCTCGTTGACCTCCGCCCCGGCGACGCCGGTCCGGCCTACTGCATGCGATAACCGCCATTGACGTCGATGACGCTGCCCGTGATGTAGCCCGACTGCGGCGAGGCCAGGAAACCGACCGCGTCCGCGACATCGTCGGGCGTGCCGATCCGCCCCAGCGGGATGGCCTCGGCCGCGTCCCGCAGGGCACCGCCGCTGCTCACCGTGCTGCGCAGCATGTCGGTGTCGATCAGCCCCGGCGACACGCTGTTGACCGTGATCCCCATGCGCGACACCTCGCGGGCCATGGCCTTGGTCAGGCCCAGCACGGCGGACTTGGCCGCGATGTAGGACGCGCTGGAGCGGTAGCCCCCCAGCTGCGCGGCCACCGAACTGAACGTGATGAAACGGCCGTCCTGGACCGGCCGGCTTTCGCGGTGACGGATGTAGGCGCGGGCGCACAGGAAGACCCCGCGCGTGTTCACGGCGAAGCTGCGTTCCCAGGTGTCCAGGGGCGTGGACTTGATCAGCGGGCGCTGGCCGTCGGACTGGAACAGCAGCAGGCCGGCCGCGGACACCACGGCGGCGATCGGCCCCAGTCCGGCCTCGATCTCGTCGAAGGCCCGCTCGACCTGGGACTCGTCGCTGACGTCGAACGCGCGCCACTCGTGCCCGCCTTCCAGCCCCTGGATCGCCGCCGCCGCCCGGTCGTCCGCCAGATCGCATGCCACGACCCGGTAGCCGTCGCCGGCCAGCCGGTGGCAGATCCGCGTGCCGATCCCCCCGCCCGCGCCCGTCACCAGGGCGATCCTGCGCTGCTCCGTTCCTGTACGTCCCGCCATGTCCAACCCTTCATGTATACAAAATGAATCGAATCCCGCAATTACCCCTGTCGGTTCCAAGGGAAATTCATGGAAATTCTTGATCTGGGTTTATTATGCATACATGGAAACGGGCCGGTCATCCGGGTTTCCACCTAAATTCGTGGATTCTCCCCCTGAGCTTTCATCATTTTTTCTGGTCCATGTATACAATAATCCGATGAATACCCTGGCCGAGCACGTCACCGAGACCCTGCGCAACTGGATCCTGCAAGGCATCCTGGCCCCAGGGGAGCGCCTGGAGGAAATCCCCCTGGCGGAAAAACTCGGGGTCTCGCGCACCCCCATCCGCGCGGCGCTGGCCCATCTGGGCAACGAAGGGCTGCTGGAACACCAGTCCAAGCGCGGCTATTCGGTGCGCGTCTACCAATACGAGGACATCATCGGCGCCTACGAAGTGCGCGCCGTGCTCGAGGGCCTGGCCTGCCGGCGCGCGGCCCACCAGGGCCTGTCCAGCCTGGACATCAGCCGGCTCAAGGCCTGTCTGGCCGAAGGCGACGCGATCCTGGCCAAGGGCGTGCTGCTGCCCGAGGACCACCAGCCCTACCAGCAGATGAACATCACGCTGCACGAAACGCTGCTGAAAGCGGCGGAGAATTCCTGGGTCACGCGCTTCGCCACCCAGGCGCAGACGGCGCCGTTCGCGTCGGACCGGATCATGCTGTGGGACGACCACGGCGTGATCCTGCGGTCCCACAACGACCACCACCGCATCGTCGCCGCCGTCATCGAACGCGACGGCGCGCGCGCCGAACAGCTGATGCGGGAACACGTGTATTACGCCGGGCTGCTCTTGCGGGACAACTACGAACGCCTGAGCGGAAAGGTCGTGCCGCCGGCGCACGGGCCGGACGGCAGGCAGGCGTGATTCAAGGGGCCGGCGCGAAACGGCCGGCGCATGTCCCTCAGGTCTCGTCCTTCACCACGCCGGCCGGGCCGTTGGCCTTGACCGATTCGATGCCCTTGTCGCGGGCGGCGGCGGTCGTGTACATCTCGCTGCTGCCGATGATCTCGCCATTGGCGGCGGCCAGATTGAAATAGAAGGAACCGTCCTTGGCCGTCAGGCGGTTGTAGCGCGCATCGGCGGCGGCGTTCTTGCGCACCGACTCGATGCCCTGCTGGGCGGATGCCTTGGAAGCGTACCGCTGACTGGTCAGGATCACTTGGTGATTGCCGGACCGGAGGTTGAACATGAATTGCTCGCCGCTGCGCTTGAGGATGTAATCGCCGCTCATGGATGAGTCTCCCTTGGTTTCCGGGCGGGCGCGGACCGCGTCCGTCCTGGCCAGGACACTATATCGCACGCGGTTCGGGGCGCCTGTTTCCGATCGGCATATTGTCAAATTTTGACATTTCAAGTGGATAGGCTTTGGTCCGGCGAACCAGCGACCGCCTATCGCAGCAGACGCCGGATCCAGTCGCCATGGCGGCGGATCGCCGGCGCCAGGTCCGATGCGTCAGCGAGTTGGAAGCCGGAAAACTCGAACCCCGGCGCCACCGCGCAGCCCGCCAGAGCGAAATCATCGGGATGGAGCAGTTCGGCCGCGAACCAGCAGCCCGCGCGCGCCACCGCCTGGAACACCGCCCCCGGATGGCGCAGGGGATCCCCCAGCCGATGCGTGACGCGTTCGCCGTCCGGCAGCAGCACGTGCAGCGCCAGCGGCCCGCCCGCATGGAAATACCAGGTCTCGTCCGCGTCGATCCGGTGCCAGGCCGACCGGGCGCCCTGCGCCAGCAGATAGTAGATGGACGTCCCGGCGCTGCGCGGCGTGCCCTGGAACGGGACGCTCAGGGCCGAACGGAAGACCTCGCGGTAGTAGCCGCCTTCGGGGTGGGGCTGGAGGTCCAGCGCCGCCACCAGCGCCCGCCAGGCCTCGGGGTCGGCCGGGGCTACGGCGCCGCCGGCTGGCTGCGCATCAGGCACGGCCGCCCATCGCCTTTTCGATCTTCTTGTCGGTGTTGTACTGGCTGAGCGCGTAGACCGCCCAGATCGCCGCCGGGATCCAGCCGATCAGCGTGAGCTGCAGGATCAGGCAGATGATCCCGGAAATGGGGCGGCCGATGGTGAAGAAGGCCAGCCAGGGCAGCAGCAGGGCAATGATGAGGCGCATGTCGCGGGATCCAGTGGTTGGGGATGGAGGGGGTATTTTACCGGGAGGCGTGGCGGGCGATGCTTCACGCGCCAGACGCCTCGACGAGTTCAATTCCGAAAGACCTCATCCAGAGTCGCTGCATCCACGAAATTCAGCGACCAGGCCTCCAGATCCGCCAGCCGGGCGGATTGGATGCGCTGGGTGGTGCTGGCATCCACGGCACCGAAACGGCGGTGGATCAGGCGCAGCAACAGGTCGGCCTGGCCTTTCTCCATGCCCTTCTCCATGCCCTTCTCCATGCCTTTTTCCAGTCCCCGCTTCATGCCCAGGCGTTCCGCGATCGTGACATAACTCATCTTGC
>CBFGXR010000104.1:0-6780 GCA_965652675.1 uncultured Castellaniella sp. | reverse complement strand
TCGTCGAATCATTGCTGACGGAGCTCGCTATCGCGCTCGTCGTGCGCACGCAGCGCCCGTTCTATCTCAGTCGTCCAGGCGGACTGCTATTGGTTTCGACGCTGGTGCTGATGGCCCTGGCCGTCGGCATCGCCGTCGCGGGCGTGGAGTTCCTGCTGGACGACAACGCGCACGTGGATGAACTGATCGTCACCAGCATCCTGATCTGGGGCGCGGCGGCCTTTGCCATGGCCGGGCTCAACAAGATCCTGCGCCTGGGCCTGCTGTCGCAGATCGCCGAACGCGTGACCTTCGTCATGATCCCGCCGCTGGCACTGATCTTCCTGGTGCTGGGCACGATCTTCATCGGCGTGGCCACGCCGACCGAAGGCGGTGCCATGGGGGCGGTCGGCGCGCTGATCATGGCGTTGATCAAGCGGCGGCTGAACCTCAAGCTGTTGCGCCAGGCCATGGATACCACCACGACGCTGACCTGCTTCGTGGTGTTCATCCTGATCGGGTCCTCGGTCTTCAGCCTGACCTTCCGCGGCGTGAACGGCGACTTGTGGGTCGAGCATCTGCTCACCGGCCTGCCGGGCGGACAGATGGGCTTCCTGGTCGTGGTCAGCATCCTGACCTTCTGCCTGGCCTTCTTCCTGGACTTCTTCGAACTGGCCTTCATCATCGTGCCGCTGATCGGGCCGGTGGCGGACAAGATGGGTATCGATCTCATCTGGCTGGGCGTCTTGCTGGCCGTGAACATGCAGACGTCGTTCATGCATCCGCCGTTCGGTTTCGCGCTGTTCTACCTGCGATCGGTGGCGCCCAAGGAAGACTACCAGGACCGGGTCACCGGCCAGACCATCGCCAAGGTCACCACCGGCCAGATCTACTGGGGCTCGATTCCCTTCATCGTGATCCAGATCGCCATGGTGGTCCTGGTGCTGCTGTATCCGGGCATGGTCACCCACTACAAGGCCGACCGGCCCAAGGTGAACGTCGAGGACGTCAAGCTCGACATGGGCAATTTCGGCGGCTACGGCGCCGGAGCCGGCGGCCAGACGTCGGATCAGGACTACAACAATATGTTCAAGTAGGACGCTGCTCGTGGCCGGCCCCGTTTCGGCGGGTCCGGCCGCGCAGTCGCCCGTCGAAGGCCCGGCTTGCCGGGCCTTCGACGTTTTTCCGGAACCCCTCAGGCGGGATCGCCGGCCCCGGACCGCCGCCGTGTGCGCACCACGTCCAGCCAGGCCTCGAACGGCATGGGGCGGGCCAGCAGATAGCCCTGCAGGGCGTGGCAGTCGTGCTCGAACAGGAACCGGGATTGCGCCTCGGTATCCACGCCTTCGGCGACCACGCGCAGATTGAGCTGGTCGGCCATGGCCAGGATCAGTTGGACGATGGCGATGCCGTCGCTGTCGTTGGGGATGTCCTGGACCAGGCTCTTGTCGATCTTCAGCTCGTACAGCGGCAGGCGCTTCAGATAGGCCAGATTGGAATAGCCGGTGCCGAAGTCGTCGATGGAGAACCGGATGCCCAGCAGGGACAGGGCCTGCATGCGCCGGGCCACGGCCTGGATGTCCTGGATCAGCACGCCTTCGGTGATTTCGAAGATCAGCCGGTTGCCCGGGACGCCCTTGCTGGCGAGGGTGTCGCGCACGGACTCGGTGAACTGGGGCTCCATCAGCCGCCGGGGGCTGACGTTCAGGGACAGGGGATAGGTCTCGCCTTCCTCCTGCAAGGCCAGCAGGGCGTCGCAGGCGAACTGCAGGGACCAGGCGCCCAGCAGGCTGATCAGGCCGGTCTCTTCCGCGACCGGGATGAACAGGGCGGGCGAGACCGCGCCCCGGGCGGGGTGGGTCCAGCGGGCCAGCAGCTCGCCGCCGGTGACGCGCCCGTCGCGGCCGAACTGCGGCTGCACGTGCAGGGTGAGATGCGGCGTGCCGATGGCCTGCAGCAGATCGTGTTCCAGCCAGAGCCGCTGTTCGACCTCGGATTGCAGGCCCTGCTCGTAGAACGTGACCTGGTTGCCGCCGTGCTGCTTGGCCCGGTGGGTGGCCATGTCGGCTTCGCGCATCACGGTGTCGGTGGTCTGGCCGTCGGCCTGGATCAGGGTCAGGCCGATGCTGGCGGTGACGTAGGCGGGCTTGTCCTGGACGGAGAATGCGCTGTTGCAGACGGCGAGCCGCATTTTCTCGGCCACGTGCATGGCATTGCGGGCCGCGTCGCTGACGTTGCCGCCCAGGCCGTCGAGCAGCACGATGAACTCGTCGGCGCTGACGCGCGACACCAGATCCCGGTCGCGCACGCTGGCCCGCAGGCGGTCGGCGATGCCGCACAGCACCTGGTCGCCGGTGCCGTGCCCGTACATGTCGTTGATGCGCTTGAAGCCGTCCAGGTCGATCAGCAGCAGGGCGCCCATGGGCCGGCCCTGCCGGGCCGCCGATTCGAGCATCTGCGCCAGATGGGCCAGCGCCGTGCGCCGGTTGGGCAGGCCGGTCAGCGCGTCGTAGACGGCCAGATGGTGGGCGGTCTCCTCGGCGCGCAGCCGTTCGGTGATGTCGGTGGCGACCGTGCAGATGGCCTCCAGGGCTCCGTCCGGGCCGCGCATGGGCGCCTTGATCGTCAGAAAGGTGCGGGGCTCTCTGTGGCGCGGCCGGACGATCACCTGGGACACGCTGCGTGCCCGCGAGTCGACCACGGCCTGGTCGTTGCGGTGGATGCCGGCCAGAGAGTCGGCGTCGTCCAGGACGTCCTCGTCGCGCAGGCCGATGAGCCCGCCTTCGCCCACGCCCAGGAATTCCTCGTGCTTGCGGTTGGCGAAGGTGTAGCGGAAATCCAGGCCCTTGATGCTGACGGAGGCGTCGATGGCGTCCAGGATCGCGCCCAGGCGGCGCTCGGTGCGCCGCAGGAGCCGCCGCTGGCGGCCGAGCTGGACGCGCAGCAGCAGCGCGGCGATCAGGGCCAGGGCCAGCAATCCGCTCAGGCCGGCGATGATCCAGGCGCCGTGGCGGTTCAGCAGGGATTGGGTGCGCGGCAGGCGCCAGCCGTCCAGGGTGCGGTAGTAGAACGAGCCCGGCGTGGCCTGCCAGGCGCTGAGATGGCGGTCGATGGCGGCCAGGACCTCGGGATGCCGCCCCTTCGGCGTGGCGTAGAAGGCCTGGGTGGGCTGGAAGATGAGGGGCGTGGCGACCAGCCGGTATTCCTGCGCCAGGATCTCGCCGGTGTAGAAGTCGGCGGCCACGGCGTCGTCCCGACCGGCCTGCACTCTCTGGAAGCCGGCTTCCAGCGTCTGGACCGGATCGGTGCTGGCCTTGATCCGCAGGCCCAGCAGCGTGCCTTTCAGGTAGTCCTGCTGCGTCGAACCGGCCAGGACCGCGACCGAGAGATTTTCGAGATCCGCGATCGAGCGGATGGCATGGTCGGGCCGGGCATAGACCTGGGACCAGCTGTGCAGCGCCGGGACGTGATGCAGGCCGAATGTCTGGGCCCGTTCGAGGGTGTAGTAGACGTCGGGCAGCAGGTCGATCTTGCCGTCGGCCAGCAGCCGCATGCATTGTTCCCAGGCGCAGGCCTGGGTCTGGATCGTCCAGCCTTCCTGGCGGGCGATTTCGTTCAGCAGCTCTCCCAGGATCCCGGCCGGACGGCCGTCCCGGGCGATGTAGACGTCGGGCTTCTGGTCGTAGATGCCGACGTTCAGAGTCAGGGCACGGGCGGCCGGCGCATGCATGCCCAGGCACAGCGCGAGGGCTGGCAGGAGGATGCCGCGGTACAGGCGGTCGCGAGAGGCCATAGATTCGGTCCGGTATCCGGATGTCCGGATGAGTGGCGTGCGGCCCCCGGCTGGCGGGGCGGTTTCCGGCGCGCGCTGGAACTCTGGAATGGAGCCAAAAGAGGACATCATAGTGTCGGGTCACGCATGGCAAAGTGTTGCACAGCCCGCAGGATTGTCATCAGTTGTCGAGATTGTGAACAATCGGGGAACGCCGCGCGTCGAAGACGCCCGGGGATGGGCGCGCGGGCGGCGGCGTACAATGCCGGCACGTAGTTCCATTCCGATGCATTCCCCCAAAAGGTGGATCATGTCCCAGCGTTTCCTTGCGGATGCGCGCGCCCGGATCGGGCAGCTGCGCGAAGACGGTTTCTACAAGTCCGAACGCGTCATCGCAAGCCAGCAGTCCGCGCGCGTGCGGCTGGCCGACGGCGCCGACGTGCTGAACTTCTGTGCCAACAACTACCTGGGCCTGGCCAACGATCCGCGCCTGATCCAGGCGGCTCGCGACGGCCTGGCCGCCGATGGCTTCGGCCTGGCGTCGGTGCGTTTCATCTGCGGCACCCAGACGGGGCACAAGGCCCTGGAATCCGACCTGGCCCGCTGGCTGGGCATGGGGGACGCCATCCTGTATTCCAGCTGCTTCGACGCCAATGGCGGCCTGTTCGAGGCGCTGCTGGACGAACAGGACGCCATCGTCAGCGATGCCCTGAACCACGCCAGCATCATCGACGGCATCCGCCTGTGCAAGGCGCGCCGCTACCGTTACGCCAACAACGACATGGGAGACCTACGCGCGCAGCTGCGGGCCGCCCGCGACGGCGGGGCGCGGCACGTCATGATCGCCACCGACGGCGTGTTTTCGATGGACGGCATCATCGCCGACCTGGCGGCGATCTGCGATCTGGCCGACGAATTCGACGCCCTGGTGATGGTGGACGATTCCCATGCCGTGGGCTTCATGGGCGCGGGCGGACGCGGTACGCCGGAACACTGCGGCGTCGCGGGCCGGGTCCACATCCTGACCGGCACGCTGGGCAAGGCGCTGGGCGGGGCCTCGGGCGGCTACGTCGCGGCCGATCCCGTGATCGTCGATCTGCTGCGCCAGCGTTCGCGCCCCTATCTGTTTTCCAACACGCTCGCGCCGGCCATCGTGGCGGCGTCCCGGCGGGTGATCGCACTGCTCCAGGATGCCGAGGGCGCCGGACTGCGCGCCCGCGTGCACCGCAACGGCGCGCATTTCCGCCGCGAGATGCAGGCGCTGGGCTTCGACCTGGTGCCGGGGGAACATCCCATCATCCCGGTGATGCTGGGCGATGCGGCCCTGGCCGGCCGCATGGCCGACGCCCTGCTGGCGCAGGGCATCTACGTGATCGGTTTTTCCTATCCGGTGGTCCCCAAGGGGCGCGCCCGCATCCGCACCCAGATGAGCGCGGCCCACGCGCCCGAGGACATCGACCGCGCCGTGCAGGCCTTCGCGCGGGTGGGCCGTGACCTGGGCGTGATCCGTTGAATCCGACTTTTCCGCCGCCGGGCCGCTCAAGGCGACACAAGCCGAAGGCGCGGCGGCGTTTGGAGCATTCATGAGAGCTTTGGCAAAAACGCAGCCCGCCGTCGGGCTGGAACTGGTGGATGTCGAAAAACCCGTCATCGGGCACAACGATCTGCTGATCCGCATCCGCAAGACCGCCATCTGCGGCACCGACATCCACATCTGGAAATGGGACGACTGGGCCGCGCGCACCATCCCCGTGCCCATGCACGTGGGGCACGAATACGTCGGCGAGGTCGTGGAGATCGGCCAGGAAGTCCAGGGCTTCCAGGTCGGCGACCGCGTGTCCGGCGAAGGCCACATCACCTGCGGCCATTGCCGCAACTGCCGCGCCGGCCGCCGCCATCTGTGCCGCAACACCCAGGGCGTGGGCGTGAACCGTCCCGGCGCCTTCGCCGACTACCTGGCGATTCCGGCCTTCAACGCCTTTCGCATCCCGGACGACGTGTCCGACGATCTGGCCGCGATCTTCGACCCCTATGGCAACGCCACCCACACGGCGCTGGCCTTCGATCTGGTGGGCGAGGACGTGCTGATCACCGGCGCCGGTCCGATCGGCGCCATGGCGGCGGGGATCGGCCGCCACGTGGGCGCGCGCAACGGGGTCATCACCGACGTCAACGATTACCGCCTGGATCTGGCCGCCCGCATGGGCGCCAGCCGCACGGTGAACGTGGCCCGCGAGGACCTGCGCGACGTGATGCGCGAACTGGGCATGACCGAGGGCTTCGACGTGGGCCTGGAAATGTCCGGCGTGCCCAGCGCCTTCGCCTCGATGCTGGATCAGATGAATCACGGCGGCAAGATCGCCATGCTGGGCATCCTGCCCGACGGCGTGGGCATCGACTGGAGCCAGGTGATCTTCAAGGGTCTGGAGATCAAGGGCATCTACGGCCGCCAGATGTTCGAGACCTGGTACAAGATGGTCGCCATGCTGCAAAGCGGCCTGGACCTGTCGCCCATCCTGACCCACCGCTACCCGGTGGCGGACTTCCGCCAGGGCTTCGACGCGATGCTGTCGGGCCAGAGCGGCAAGGTGATTCTGGACTGGGATTGATCGTTTGGGTGTTTCAGGGGTCTGGCCCGGCGCTTGTCTGATCGTGGGCAGTCTCGGGTGTTGTGCTGCGGTCTCTTCCGAGATGAGAAACAATTGTTGATCTCTCCGTGGGAATTATTCTAGATGGAGCATGATACGGTGGTCGAGATTGGTGATGGGCCTCACCGTCACTTTGTCGAGCCCCCTGAGACAGGTCCGAAGGGTGTGCGAGTTGTGGGCCTCTCAATCGTTTGTGCCAGAGCACCACAGCCGAAAAGAGAAGGTTTCTGGATCATCCGCAGGCGAAATATTCAGATCGGTGCGGATTGCTAGCATGAGTTGGTTAAGCGTTCTGTCATGCTCTTCTACCGAAGGTTTTGGATTTGAATGGGCTATTGCATTTTGAAACTCTTGGAGTGCGAGAAGTACTTGCTGAGAGGC
>CBFGXR010000103.1:0-6783 GCA_965652675.1 uncultured Castellaniella sp. | reverse complement strand
CCGCCGTCGCGCACGCCGCCCAGGGCGGCCGGCGAGCCGGCCGGCGACACCGCCAGCACGGCGGCCGGCTCCTGCGTGCCCCACAGGCCCAGGAAGACATAGATCAGAACGGCCAGGATCAGGTTGGCGGCGGGACCGGCCGCCACCACCGCCGCGCGCCGGATCAGCGGCTGGGCGTTGAACACCGCGCGGCGCACGGTCTCGTCCGCGTCCGGCGGCGCCACGTCGAGCATCTTCACGTAACCGCCCAGGGGAATGGCCGACAGCGCCCATTCGGTGCCATGCCGGTCGCGGCGGCGCAGCAGCACCGGACCGAAGCCGACCGAGAAGCGCACGATGGGCACGCCCGCGCGCCGCGCCACCCAATAGTGGCCCAGTTCGTGGAAGGTCACGAGCAGGCCCAGGGCGAGGATGAAGGCGGACAGGGTCAGAAGCATGGGGAAAACCGGAAATACGGAGCGGAAAGAAGCTTCAGCGGGCCTGGCAGAAGCCGGCCGCGACGCGGCGCGTGCGCGCGTCCAGGTCGAGGATTTCCGCCAGGGAGGACGGGGTCCGCGTCCCGTGCGCCGCGGAATCGTCCAGGCAATGCTCGATGATGGACGGAATCTGGGTGTAGCGGATGCGCCCGCGCAGGAAGCCGTCGACCGCGACCTCGTTGGCCGCGTTCAGCGCGATGCAGGCGCCCTGCCCCTGGCCCAGCGCGTCGAAGGACAGCCGCAGGCAGGGGAAGCGCGCCAGGTCCGGCGTCTCGAAATCCAGCCGCCCCAGGCGGGCGAGTTCCAGCAGGCCGACGCCGCCGTCGATGCGTTCCGGATAGCCCAGGCCGTAGGCGATGGGGGTGCGCATGTCGGGTTGGCCCAGCTGGGCCAGGATGGAGCCGTCCAGGTATTCGACCATGGAATGCACCACGCTCTGGGGATGGATCACGACCTGGATGCGCTCCAGCGGCATCGAGAACAGCCAGTGGGCCTCGATGACCTCCAGGCCCTTGTTCAGCATGGTGGCCGAATCCACGGAGATCTTGCGGCCCATGCGCCAGTTGGGATGCGCGCAGGCCTGGTCCGGGGTGACCGCGTCCAGCTGGTCCAGCGCGGTGCTGCGGAACGGCCCGCCGGAAGCCGTGAGCAGCAGCCGGCGCACGCCCTCGGCCGGGCTGGCCGGCGCCCGCGCCCGGTCGGCCGATTGGGGCAGGCATTGGAAGATGGCGTTGTGTTCGCTGTCGATGGGCAGCAGTTCGGCGCCGGATTCGCGCACCGCCCGCATGAACAGGCTGCCCGCCGCCACCAGCGCTTCCTTGTTGGCCAGCAGGACGCGCTTGCCGGCGCGCGCGGCCGCCAGCGCTCCGGGCAGGCCCGCGGCGCCGACGATGGCGGCCATGACGGCGGTGACCTCGGGATCGGCCGCGGTGTCGGCCAGCGCCTGGGCGCCCTGGCGGATTTCCGGCAGGGGCCGGCCGGCCGGCCAGGCGGCCGTGAAGCGCGCCCGGGCGGCGTCATCGGGCACGATCACCACCCGCGCCGCATGCCGCGCCGCCTGTTCGGCCAGCGATTCGATCCGGCTGTGCGCGCTCAGGGCATGGACGGAAAACCGGTCCGGATGGTGCGCCACCACGTCCAGCGTGCTCACGCCGATGGAACCGGTCGAGCCGAGGATGCAGAGGCGTTGCTGGACGGGCATGATGTCGGAACCTGTGGATGCGAAACGATGCGGAAGAAGCGCGTGCCGGACGTCAGGCGCCGGCCATCAGCAGCAGCGCGGCGACCGGCGCCACCGGCAGCACCGCGTCGATGCGGTCGTACACGCCGCCGTGGCCCGGCAGCAGCTGGCTGGAATCCTTGACGCCCGCGCGGCGCTTGAGCAGCGACTCGAACAGGTCGCCGACGATGGACCAGGCCGCCAGCGCCGCGCCGGCCACGATCAGGCCGGCCCAGCCGATGCGCGCCAGCAGCAGCGCCCCGAAGCTGTCCGGCCACCACAGGGCCGTGGCGACCAGCCATGCGGTGGCCGCCAGGATGCCGCCGGCCGCGCCTTCCAGCGTCTTGCCGGGGCTGACGCGTGGCGCCAGCTTGTGGCGGCCCAGCGAGCGGCCGGTGAAATAGGCGGCGATGTCGGCGGCCCAGATCAGCGCCCACAGGCTGATCAGCGCCGCCGCGCCGTGGCGCAGGAAGACCCAGGCCAGGGCATACCAGGTCGCGGCCAGGATCAGCGCTCCGGCCAGGGCCAGCACGGCGGGCCGGCAGGCGTCCGGCACCCGGGCGCGGGCCACCGCGATGGGGGCGAGGGCCAGCCAGAACAGGACCGCCAGCGGCAGCAGGAACGATCCGAAGGCGGTTTCCAGCGTCGGCTGGCCGTCGGCCAGCAGGCGGGACAGCGGCACCAGCGCGAGGACGGCCAGCGCCGCCCCGCCCCAGCGCACGGCGGCGCCATCGATCACCAGCCGCAGCCATTCCCACAGCGCGCAGCCGGTCATCAGGCCCAGCAGGGCCAGCATCGGCCAGGGCGTCGGCGCGGTCACGGCGGCCGCCACGATCAGCAGCAGGACGATGGCGGTGAGGATGCGCTGGCGCAGCATGGGCGGGGTTTTCCTTTCAGCGTTTTCAGACGGCGCCGCGCAGCTGGGCGCTGGTGCGGCCGAAGCGCCGTTCGCGGCTCCGGTACCACGCGAAGGCCTGGTCGAGCTGGCCGGCGTCGAAATCCGGCCACCAGCAGTCGGTGAAATACAGTTCAGTATAGGCCAGCTGCCAGATCAGGAAATTGGAGATGCGCTGTTCCCCGCCGGTGCGGATGAACAGGTCGGGCTCCGGCGCGTAGGCCATGGCCAGCCGGGGCGTCAGCGCGGCCTCGTCCAGGGCCCCGGGGTCGGCGGCGAGATCGGGGCGTTCGGCCAGCAGGGCGCGGACGGCCTGCAGGACGTCCCAGCGGCCGCCGTAGTTGGCGGCGATGGTCAGCGTCAGGGCGGACTGTCCGGCGGTGCGCCGTTCGGCGTCCTCGATCAGGCCGCGCAGATGGGGATCGAAGGCCGACAGGTCGCCCACCACGCGCAGACGCACGCCCTGGGCCTCCAGGCGGTCGACCTCTTTTTCGAGCGTGCGCACGAACAGGCGCATCAGCAGGGAGACTTCCTGGGCCGGACGGCGCCAGTTCTCGGAACTGAAGGCGAACAGCGTCAGGTAGCGCACGCCCCGGTGGCCACAGGCCTCGACGATGCGGCGCACGGCCTGGACGCCACGCACGTGCCCCGCCGTGCGCGGCAGCATCCGCCGGGTCGCCCAGCGGCCGTTGCCGTCCATGATGATGGCAACATGCCGGGGCACGTCCCCGGTCTCGGGAATGGCGAGCGTGGAGGAACGGGTCTCGATCATACGCCGACGGTCGATCAGACCGTCATGATCTCGGCTTCCTTCTGGGCGACGAGCTTGTCGATTTCGGCCACATAGCGGTCGGTGAGCTTCTGGACATCGTCCTGCCCGCGACGGTCCTCGTCTTCCGAGATTTCCTTGTCCTTGACGAGCTTTTTCAGGGTTTCGTTGGCTTCGCGGCGCAGGTTGCGCACCGCGATCTTGGCGTCCTCGCCCTCGCTGCGCGCGACCTTGGTCAGGTCCCGGCGGCGTTCTTCCGTCAGGGCCGGCATCGGCACGCGGATGTTGTCGCCCATGGCGATGGGATTCAGCCCCAGGTCGGATTCGCGGATGGCCTTTTCGACCGGGCCCGCCATCGTCTTTTCCCAGACCTGCACGCTGAGGGTGCGGGCGTCGATCACGGTCACGTTGGCGACCTGGCCCACCGGCACGGGAGAGCCGTAGTATTCGACGTGCACGTGGTCCAGGATCCCGGCATGGGCGCGGCCCGTGCGGATCTTGGCCAGGCTGGTCTTCAGGGCCTCGAGGGATTTGCCCATGCGCTCGTCGGCGGAACTGCGGATGTCGGAAAGACTCATGAGGATTCCTATACCTGAACCAGGGTGCCTTCGTCCTCGCCGCAGACGACGCGCCGGAGGGCTCCCGGTTTGTTGATCGAAAAGACCTTGATCGGCAGTTTCTGGTCGCGGCACAGCGCGAAGGCCGTGGCGTCCATGACTTCGAGGCGGCGCACGATGGCCTCGTCGAAGCTGATGCGCGAATAGCGCGTGGCGTTCGGGTCCTTGTTGGGGTCGGCGCTGTAGATGCCGTCGACCTTGGTGGCCTTGAGCACGATCTCGGCGCCGATCTCGGCGCCGCGCAGCGCGGCGGCCGTGTCGGTGGTGAAAAAGGGATTGCCGGTGCCGGCCGCGAAGACGACGACCTTGCCTTCTTCCAGGTAGCGCAGGGCCTTGGGACGGATGTAGCGCTCGACCACCTGGTCGATGTTCAGGGCCGATTGCACCCGGGCGTCGACGCCGTGGTTCTTCAGGGCGTCCTGCAGCGCCAGGCCGTTCATGACGGTGGCCAGCATGCCCATGTAGTCGGCCGTGGCGCGATCCATGCCCTGGGCGCCCGGCGCCACGCCGCGAAAGATGTTGCCCCCGCCGATCACCACGGCCAGCTGCACCCCGAGGGACACGACGCCGTGGATTTCCTCGGTCATGCGAAGTATGGTCGCGCGGTTGATGCCGAAGGCATCGCCGCCCATCAGAGCCTCACCCGAGAGTTTCAGGAGAACGCGCTTGTAGGCAGGAGTTGACATGCAGGGTTCCTGGATGGAGAAATGATCGAAGCGTAAGGCGGTACGGATACCGGGGGCGGGCCCCCGGACGCGGATGCGAACAGGCATCGCGCGTCCGGCGCGATGCCATCGTACCCGAAATCGAAATCGGCCGGAATCAGGAACCGCTGGCGGCGGCGGCGACTTCCGCGGCGAAGTCCTCGGACTTCTTTTCGATGCCCTCGCCCACCACGAACAGCGCGTAGCGGTTGATGCGGGCCGATTTTTCCTTGAGCATCTGCTCGACGGTCTGCTTGTCGTTCTTGACGAAGGGCTGCGACAGCAGCGTGACTTCCTTCAGGAACTTCTGCACGGAGCCTTCGACCATCTTGGCGACGATTTCGGCCGGCTTGCCGGATTCGGCGGCCTTCTGTTCGGCCACGGAGCGTTCGGCGGCGATCAGCGCGGGATCCACGCCGTCCGCGTTCAGGGCGCGGGGCTTGGTCGCGGCGATGTGCATGGCCAGGTCCTTGCCGACTTCGTCGGCGCCGGCGAAGTCCACCAGCACGCCGATGCGGCCGCCGTGCACGTAGCTGTTCAGGCCGTCCACGGTGTCGAAGCGCTGGAAGCGGCGCACCGACATGTTTTCGCCGATCTTGCCCACCAGGCCGGAGCGCACGGATTCGACGGTGCCTTCGCCCATGGCGCAGGCGTTCAGCGCGGCCAGGTCGGCCGGGTTGCGTTCGGCGGCGATGCGGGCCAGGTCATTGACGAAGGCGATGAAATCGTCGTTCTTGGCGACGAAGTCGGTTTCGCAGTTGACTTCGACCAGCGCGCCGGTCTTGCCGTCGGCGGCGATGTGCAGGCCGATCAGGCCTTCGGCCGTGACGCGGCTGGCGGCCTTGGAGGCCTTGCTGCCCAGCTTGACGCGCAGCAATTCTTCGGCGCGGGCCAGGTCGCCCTCGGCCTCGGTCAGGGCCTTCTTGCATTCCATCATGGGCGCGTCGGTCTTTTCGCGCAGTTCCTTGACCATGGAGGCGGTGATTTGAGCCATTGTGTTTTCTCCTGTTCAATCAATGCGCGCGCCGACTGGGGCGCGCGACGAGTCCGCCGCCGGGCGGCGGCGGGCCGGGACGGCGGAAGGCAGGAAATTATTCCTGATCCTGGTCCTGCTCGACTTCGATGAATTCCTCGCCTTCGGCCAGTTCTTCGACCAGGCCGTTGAGGCTCTGTTCACGGCCGGCCAGCACGGCGTCGGCCATGCCGCGGGCGTACAGGGCGATGGCCTTGGAGGAGTCGTCGTTGCCCGGGATGACGTGATCGATGCCTTCGGGCGAGTGGTTGGTGTCGACCACGCCGACCACCGGGATGCCCAGGGTGCGGGCTTCGGCCACGGCGATCTTGTGGTAGCCCACGTCGATCACGAACAGCGCGTCGGGCAGCGTGTTCATGTCCTTGATGCCGCCGATGGACTTGTTGAGCTTGTCCATTTCGCGCGCGAACATGAGCGCTTCCTTCTTGCTCATGTGCTCGGTGGCGCCTTCGGCCTGCTGGGCTTCCATGTCCTTCAGGCGCTTGATCGAGGTCTTGACCGTCTTGAAGTTGGTCATCATGCCGCCCAGCCAGCGGCTGTCGACGTAGGGCATGCCGCAGCGCTGGGCTTCGGCAGCGATCAGTTCGCGAGCGGAGCGCTTGGTGCCGACGAACAGCACGTTGCCGCCGCGCGCGGCGACCTGGCGCACGAACTGGCTGGCTTCCAGGTATTTTTCAACCGTGCGTTCCAGGTTGACGATGTGGATCTTGTTGCGCTGGCCGAAGATGTATTCGGCCATCTTCGGGTTCCAGTAACGGGTCTGGTGGCCAAAGTGCACACCGGCTTCCAGCATTTCGCGCATGAGCGACATAATAAAATTCTCCGAGAGGGTTTGGTCTTGTACCGGGCCAGTATCCGGGACTAACATGGAAGAAGGCCGAATTTTCAATGAGTCTTCAATGAATCTTCAATGAATCTTCAAATATCGACGGCACGCATCAAGACATGCACAAGTGCATACGTCCGGGATACGTCCACGACACGCTTCCACGCCAAGCCCTGACACCCTTGGGCAGCCAGGCACGCTATTTACAGCTAAGCCTATAATTCTACTATTCATCTCGTCCATA
>CBFGXR010000102.1:0-6784 GCA_965652675.1 uncultured Castellaniella sp. | reverse complement strand
TGGAAGGCGATGGAGTCGATGACGCCGATGATGTCGGCGACCTGCTGGGACTTGGCGTTGATCTCGCCCATGGTGGAGACCAGCGCGTTGACCGTGGATTTGCCGTCCCCGGTGGCCCGGGCGGCCGAGCCGGCCAGCGTGTTCGCCTGGTTCACGTGATCCGAGTTCTGGCGCACGGTGGCGGTGATTTCCTCCATGGTGGCGGCGGTCTCGGCCAGGGAGCTGGCCTGCTGCTCGGTGCGCGAGGACAGGTCCTGGCTGCCGGTGGAGATTTCGGTGGCCGCCGTGCGGATCGATTCCGAGGCTTCCCGGATCCGCAGCAGCACGGCCGAGATCTTGTCCGTGAACAGGTTGAAGGCGCGTGCGATATGCGTTAGTTCGTCCTGGCCGGACTCGCTGACGCGGCGGGTCAGATCGCCGTCGCCGGAGGCGATTTCCCGCAACGCGTCGCGGATCGTCAGCAGCCGGGACAACTGCCGGTTCACGAAGACCGCCATCAGGACGCCCGCCGCCAGCACGCACAGGATGGCGATGAGGGCGGACAGCCGGGACAGGCTGCCCAGTGTGGCGGTGGCTTCGGCGTAGTCGATGCCGATGCCCAGCAGCCAGGGCGTGCCGGCGATGCCGGCGGCGTACAGCAGCTGCGATTCTCCGTTGACCGGCAGGCGGGCATGGCCGTGCCTGTCCGCCAGCCCGGCCAGCAGTTCGGTGCTGAGCCCGGGCGCCAGTTCGGAGACCGGCTTGAGCGTGTATTTCGGGTCGGGGTGGGCCAGGATGGCGCCGGAGTTCCTGTCCAGCAGGAAGGCGAAGCTCTTGTCGTAGGGTCGGATGCCGGCGACCTTCTTCACCACCGAGGTCAGTTCCATGTCCGACCCGACGACGGCGACGGTCTTGCCGTTCTCGATCAGGGGCTCGACGAAGCTGACGACCAGGTTGCCCGTCGTCGAATCCGGGTAGACCGAGGTCAGGTCGGGGCCGCCGGTGGCGACCGCCTGCTTGTACCAGTCCCGCGATGTGCCGTCGTAGCCCGCGGGCCGGGGTTTCGTGAAGGCGTGGCTTTTGTCGGCCCGGACGAAATAGGCCAGGTCCAGTCCGGCGGCCTCGGCGGCCCGGAGCAGGGGGATGGGGTCTTTTTCGGGGACCGCCAGCAGGATCGAGTGCGTCATCCGCTGCTTGTCCTTGACCCAGGAGGACAGATCCGAGGCGTAGACACCGGCCAGATGGCTGGTGCCGTCGTCGATCGTCTCGAGCATGTCGCTTCGGACCACGAAGAAGACGGCGACGGACAAGGAGATGAGCGAAAGGGAAGCGATCAGGATGCTGACACCGGTGATCCGGGCGCGCAGGCTTTTGAACATGCTGTCTCCAGAATTTCAGAATGAATGTGTCCACCTTGCATTCAGGTTGTTGTAATTTAGTGTGCGCGGCCATCGTGGTCCCCGGACTCAGCCCCCGTTTTCAGGGCCTGTTCGCCCGTTTGGCGCGGCACGCGCATCCGGGGCCCGGAATATTTCCGGTCGGGGGCTGCAAGAGATGGCGGCGCCCTTTAGAATCTCCGGTTCGGAGACCCCGCATTCACAAAAGGCCTGACATGAGCTCACTCCAGAAAGAAATCGATGAACGCACCAACCTGACCGGCACCAACCGGTTCGAACTGCTGCTGTTTCGCCTGGGGACGGACGCCGTCCTGGGTCAGGCCGAGCTTTTCGGCATCAATGTGCTGAAGGTCCGCGAAATCGTCACCATGCCCACCATCACGCCGATCGCGGGCGCGCCGAAATTCTCGCTCGGCGTCGTCCATCTGCGCGATCAGGTGATCCCCGTGTACGACCTGCCCGCGATCATCGGCTGCAAGCTGTCGGCCGCGCCGACCCTGATGCTGGTGACGGAATACGCCCGGACCACCCAGGCGTTCACGGTCGAATCGGTCGAGGACATCGTGCGGCTGGACTGGAACCAGGTCATCTCCGCCGAAAACACCGGCACGGGTCCCAGCCTGATCACCAGCATCGCCCGTCTCACCGAGGGCAGCGGCGACGAGGCCCGCCTGGCCCAGGTGCTGGACGTCGAAGCCATCCTGCAGGCCATCACGCCCGAGGAAAACCGCCATCAGGTCGATCCCAGGGAAGTCGGCGACAAGTTCGCCCTGAAGCCCGGCACCGTGGTGCTGGTGGCCGACGACTCCTTCGTGGCCCGCGCCCTCATGGAACAGACCCTCAAGGCCATGGAAATCCCCTACGAGATGACCAAGTCCGGCCAGGAGGCCTGGAACCGCCTGAACACGCTGGCCGCCGCCGCCGAAGCCGAGGGCAAGACCATCCACGACAAGGTCTGCCTGATGCTGACCGACCTGGAAATGCCCGAAATGGACGGCTTCACGCTGACGCGCAACATCAAGCAGGATCCCCGCTTCAACGCCATGCCGGTGGTGATCCATTCGTCCCTGTCCGGCTCGGCCAACGAGAACCACGTGCGCAGCGTCGGCGCCAACGGCTACGTCCCCAAATTTTCCGCCGAGGAACTGTCCACCGCCATCCGCAAGGCGCTGGGCCGCTGAATTTCGTTATTGGAATTGGAGTCGATCATGCAAGACATCGTCATCGTTGAGGCCTGCCGCACCGCCGTCGGGGATTTCGGCGGCGGGCTGAAGGACATCGCCCCCTGCGAACTGGGCGAGCGCGTGGTGCGCGGCGTGCTGGAGCGCGCGGGCGTGGCGGCGGACGACGTCGGCCATGTCGTCTTCGGCCACGTCATCAACACCGAGCCGCGCGACATGTACCTGTCGCGCGTGGCGGCCCTGAACGCGGGCATTCCCCAGGCCGTGCCGGCCTTCAACGTCAACCGCCTGTGCGGTTCCGGCCTGCAGGCCATCGTGTCCGCCGCCCAGGTGCTGATGCTGGGCGACGCCGAGGTCGCCATCGGCGCCGGGGCCGAAAGCATGAGCCGCGCGCCCTACCTGGCGGTCGGCCAGCGCTGGGGTTCGCGCATGGGCGATTCGCGCCTGGTGGACATGATGACCGGGGCCCTGTCCTGCCCGTTCGAAAAATATCACATGGGTGTGACGGCCGAGAACGTGGCGCAGAAATACGGCATCAGCCGCGAGGACCAGGACGCCCTGGCGCTGGAATCGCACCGGCGCGCGGCCCACGCCATCGAGCAGGGCCATTTCAAATCGCAGATCGTGCCGGTCGTGCAGAAGACCCGCAAGGGCGAGACCGTGTTCGACCAGGACGAGCACGTGCGCTTCGACGCCACGGCCGACAGCTTCAGCAAGCTCAAGCCCGTCTTCGCCAAGGAAAACGGCACCGTGACCGCGGGCAACGCGTCCGGCCTGAACGACGGCGCGGCCGCCGTGCTGATGATGACCGAGCAGGCCGCCCGCGACCGGGGCCTGACCCCCATGGCGCGCCTGGTGTCCTACGGCCATGCCGGCGTGGACCCGCAATACATGGGCATCGGTCCGGTGCCGGCCACGCGCAGCGCCCTGGCGCGCGCCGGCCTGACGCTGGACCGGATCGACGTGATCGAGGCCAACGAGGCCTTCGCCGCCCAGGCCTGCGCGGTCTCGCGCGAACTGGGTTTCGATCCGGCCAAGGTCAATCCCAACGGCAGCGGCATCGGCCTGGGGCACCCGATCGGCGCCACGGGCGCCCTCATCACGGTCAAGGCCCTGCACGAACTGCGGCGCATCCAGGGCCGCCATGCGCTGGTCACCATGTGCATCGGCGGCGGGCAGGGCATCGCCGCCATCTTCGAGCGCCTGTAGGTGGCGCGAACCCGCGCCGTCCAGGACGCCCGGCGGTCGGCCGTCGAAGCCGACCTGCCGACCCTGTCGGAAGAAGCCGGCATCCGCTATCTGCACTTCGATTCCGAATGGATCCAGGGCGCGATGCGCATCGCCCGGCCGTCCGAACTGGTGCTGGCCTATACCCAGCAGATGATGGCCTGGCTGCTGTTCGCGTCGTCCGGTGCGCGCGACCGCGTCGGCATCCTGGGGCTGGGCGCCGGGTCGCTGCTGCGCTTCACCTTGCGGCACACCCGCTCCCCGGTGGACACGGTCGAGCGCAATCCCGCCGTCACGGCCCTGTGCCGGGCGTTCTTCCGCCTGCCGGGCGGCGCGCGCTCCGTCATCGATCACGCCGACGCGCGCGACTGGGTGGCCGAGCCGGGCAGGGCGGGGCGCTATAGGGCCCTGATGGTGGATCTGTACGACAGCCGGGCCGAAGGCCCCGTATGCGGCGATCCGGATTTCTACCGGGATTGCCACCGGATCCTAGACGAGCCGGGCGTGATGAGCGTGAATCTCTTCGGCCGCCATGAAAGCTTCGAGGAAAACCTGCGCGGTATCCGCGCGGCGTTCGACGGACGCGTGCTGTGCCTGCCGGAAATCGACGAAGGCAACACCGTGGTCCTGGCCTTCAAGGGCGATGCCCTGGACCTGTCGCGCCAGGATCTGCTGGACCGGGCCGAACGGCTGGAATCGCGCACCGGCCTGCCGGCGCGGCGCTGGGCGCGTTCGCTGCTGACCCGGGGCTGATACCGGCGTGTCGCCCGGGTTCCGGGCGTTTGACAGGCTTCGAAATCCCCCCTAAAATTGCGTTCTTTCCTGAAGGCGGTTAGCTCAGTTGGTTAGAGCGCTACGTTGACATCGTAGAGGTCGCTGGTTCGAATCCAGTACTGCCTACCATATCCCTGGAAATACCGGGTATATCCCGCAAAAAGGCCGCGCAATCGATCGATGCGCGGCTTTTTGCTGTTTCGCAACAATCCGCGCCGCCCTGGCGCGTCCATCGGCCCGGAATCCGGCGCGTTTCCCGTATCAAATTGATTGTTGTCCGCCCGATTGCTACACTTGGCGGATTCCCTCCTGCACGGCAAATTCAGACTTTTTATCGACGCGGCGCAGGCCGCGTTGCGCATTTTCAGGACACGCATACATGGTTTGCATCACCCTTCCCGACGGTTCGCGGCGCGAATTCGACCATCCTGTTTCCGTGCACGAGGTCGCGCGCTCCATCGGGACCGGGCTGGGCAAGGCCGCGTTGGCGGGCAAGTTGACTGTCGACGGACAGCCCGCGCGTCTGGTGGACGCCAGCCACGTGATCGGCCAGGACGCTTCCCTGAGCATCGTCACCGACAAGGACCCCGAAGGCCTGGACCTGATCCGCCATTCCACGGCGCACCTGCTGGCCTATGCCGTCAAGACCCTGTTTCCCGACGCCCAGGTCACCATCGGTCCGGTGATCGACAACGGCTTCTACTACGATTTCTCGTACAAGCGGCCCTTCACGCCCGAAGACCTGCAGGCCATCGAAAAGAAAATGGCCGAACTGGCGCGCCGCGACGAAGTCGTCACGCGCGAGGAGTGGGACCGCGACGAGGCCGTGAAGTTCTTCCGCAGCATCGGCGAGGCCTACAAGGCCGAAATCATCGCCTCGATCCCCACCAACGAAAAGATCAGCCTGTACCGCGAGGGCGATTTCATCGACCTGTGCCGCGGCCCGCACGTGCCGTCCACCGGCCGGCTGCGGGTGTTCAAGCTGATGAAGGTCGCCGGGGCCTACTGGCGCGGCGACAGCAACAATGAAATGCTGCAGCGCATTTACGGCACCGCCTGGGCCCGCAAGGAAGACCAGGACGCCTATCTGCACATGCTCGAGCAGGCCGAACTGCGCGATCACCGCCGCATCGGCCGCGAACTGGACCTGTTCCACTTCCAGGACGAGGCCCCCGGCCTGATCTTCTGGCACCCCAAGGGCTGGACGATCTGGCAGCAGGTCGAACAGTACATGCGCCAGGTGTACCAGGACAACGGCTACCAGGAAGTCAAGGCGCCGCAGATCCTGGACCTGTCCCTGTGGAAGAAGACCGGCCACTGGGACAACTACCAGGAAAACATGTTCACGACGGAATCCGAAAACCGCGTGTACGGCCTCAAGCCCATGAACTGCCCGGGCCACGTGCAGATCTTCAACGCCGGCCTGCATTCCTATCGTGAACTGCCGCTGCGCTACGGCGAATTCGGCCAGTGCCACCGCAACGAACCTTCCGGCTCGCTGCACGGCATGATGCGCGTGCGCGGCTTCACCCAGGACGACGGGCACATCTTCTGTACCGAGGACCAGCTGCAGGCCGAATGCGCCGCCTTCACCCGCCTGCTGCAAAAGGTCTACGCCGATTTCGGCTTCACCGAAATCCTGTACAAGGTCGCCACCCGCCCCGAAAAGCGCATCGGCGCCGACGAGGTCTGGGACAAGGCCGAACAGGCCCTGAAGGACAGCCTGGACCTGTCCCATTGCGAATACGAGGTCTCGGAAGGCGAAGGCGCCTTCTACGGCCCGAAAATCGAATACACCCTGAAGGACGCCATCGGCCGCCACTGGCAGTGCGGCACGATCCAGGTGGACTTTTCCATGCCGCAGCGCCTGGGGGCCGAATACGTCGACGCCCAGGACCAGCGCCGCACGCCCGTGATGCTGCACCGGGCCATCCTGGGGTCCCTGGAGCGCTTCATCGGCATGCTGATCGAAAACCACGCCGGGGCGCTGCCCGCCTGGCTGGCGCCGCAGCACGCCGTGGTCTGCTGCATTTCCGACAGTTCCGCCGCCTATGCCGACCAGATCGCGCAGGACCTGAAACAGCAGGGTCTGCGCGTGTCCGCCGATACGCGGGGCGAAAAGATCACCCGTAAAATCCGCGAACATAGCCTGCAGAAAATCCCGTATATTCTGGTCGTCGGCGACAAGGAACGCGAATCCGGCGCCGTGTCCGTGCGCGGGCGCGG
>CBFGXR010000101.1:0-6822 GCA_965652675.1 uncultured Castellaniella sp. | reverse complement strand
GTCCTTCCGGTTGAACGGTTCGAACATTTCTAATGAGACAGCGGTGATCGATCGTGAAGATTCAACCAGGCTATCCGCCGTTGAACAAGACGGTGCAGCGAAGCGACACCACGCCGAGGCAGGCGCCTGCCCAGACGTTCGGCGACTTCATGCAGCATCAGGAGGAAGGGCGCAGCATGGAGGAGCTTCAGCGCAAGCTCGAGGACATTCGTCTTCAGGGCGACAGGCTGATGCGTTTCGATGATGACGCCTCGACGGTGCAGGCGCTGATCTCGGGGCAGGTCGACGCCATCGGCGCGGCGGTGACCCAGGTGGGCAACCTGGCGCAGGTCGCCGGACCGGGCAAGTACGAAGCCCGGCTGGTGCTTTCCCGGGTTTACGACGGCGTGGCCGTGCGTCCGGGCGAACGTGAATGGGTGGACTACCTCAACGGCCTGATTGGCCGCAAACTGGCCGACGGCGAGCTTCCGGCGCTGTACAGGAAGTGGATCGGCAAGGATCTGCCCGCGAACATGCCCGATACCGGAGAAGGCGATGCGCCGCTGCCGGTCGTCGTGACCCGATAAGCGAGGTTCCAGTGTCCGATCGGCAAGCAACCGAGCGCCGCGCCTTGGCCCGTCCGGAGGCGGATGAATCCTCCGGGAGCATCGTGTCGATGCGGGGGGTGCAAAAGTGGTACGGGGAATTTCAGGTCCTGCGCGACATCGACCTGGAGGTCGCCAAAGGCGAGCGCATCGTCATCTGCGGTCCGTCCGGCTCCGGCAAGTCGACCCTGATCCGCTGTCTCAACAGCCTGGAGCGGTACCAGCAGGGCAGTATCGTGGTCGACGGCATCGACCTGGGCGGCGATGCCGGCAGCATCCAGGCGGTGCGGGCCGAAGTGGGCATGGTCTTCCAGCAGTTCAACCTGTTTCCCCACATGACCGTGCTCGAGAACTGCATGCTCGCTCCGATGAAGGTGCGCAAGACGACCCGGGACCGGGCGCGCGCGCTGGCGCTGAAATATCTCGAGCGGGTGCGCATCCCCGACCAGGCCGGCAAGTATCCCGCCCAGTTGTCGGGTGGGCAGCAGCAACGCGTGGCGATCGCGCGGGCCTTGTGCATGACGCCCAGGATCATGCTGTTCGACGAGCCGACTTCGGCGCTGGACCCGGAAATGGTCAAGGAAGTGCTCGACACCATGATCGGCCTGGCTCAGGACGGCATGACGATGCTGTGCGTGACGCACGAGATGGGCTTTGCGCGCAGTGTCGCCGACCGGGTGATCTTCATGGATGGCGGCCGGATCGTGGAACAGGATGCCCCGGACGCGTTCTTTTCCAATCCCCGGCACGAGCGCCTGCGCGAGTTCCTGGGGCAGATTCTGCATAAATGAGGACGGTCCGCCGGCGCTCCGGCGAAATCGGAAAAATGGGAACGAGATGGAACAGGCAATGATGAAGGCCGTGGTGCTGCGCGCATTCGGCGAACCGGAAGTCCTGGAATACGCCGAAGTGCCGCGGCCCGCGCCGGGGCCCGGCGAGGTGCTGGTCGAGATCCGCTGCTGCGGGGTCTGCCACCTGGACCTGATCCTGCGCAAGGGCATGCGTTCGCGCGTCAAGCCGCCCCGGATCATCGGCCATGAGCTGGCTGGAACGGTGGCCGCGGTGGGTGAAGGCGTCCGGGATCTTGCGTCCGGGGACCGGGTGGCTTCCTTCAATTTCCAGGCGTGCGGCGAATGCGAGGACTGCCGGCGCGGGCATCCGTCCCTGTGCCGGCGGACGCAAGGCGACATCGGGCAGACGCGCGACGGGGGTTATGCCCAGTATGCCTGCCTGCGCCAGGGCAGCCTGGTCAAGCTGCCCGAGGGGATGCCGTTCGAGCATGCCTGCTTCGGCGCCTGCGTGTTCGCGCCGCCGTACAAGGCCATCCGGCATGTCGGCCGGATCCGCGCCGGACAGTGGGTCGTGATCACCGGCGCGAGCGGGGGCCTGGGGCTGGCGGCCATCCAGATCGTGCGTGCGCTGGGCGCGCGCAGCATCGCCATCACCGGCAGCCAGGGCAAGGTGGACGCCTTGCGCGCCGCGGGCGCCGACGAGGTCGTCGTCAGCCCCGATGGCGCTTTCGGCGAGGATGTCCGGCGCCTGACGGACGGCCGAGGCGTGGATCTGGTCGTGGAGCTGATCGGTTCGCCAACCTTCGACGGGGCCATGCGCAGCCTGGCGCCCGGCGGACGCTGCGCCGTCATCGGGGAACTGCACGGGACGCCCGTGAGCATCAATCTGGGCCTGCTGATCCTGAAAGAATGGGAGATCAAGGGTGTCCAGAGCGCGGATCGCGACGAACTGGTCGAGGTGCTGGATTTCATGCACGAGCATGGCATCGTGCCGACGGTCTGGAGGACGCTGCCCCTGTCGCAAGCCGCGCAGGCCCACCATCTGCTGGGCGACCGGAGCGTGACCGGCCGCATTCTGCTGGTGCCCTGAGGCACCGTGTCATCCGGGGGCGCATCGCGCGCCCGCCAACGTTCGAGGAATATCATGCTGCCGGGAAAATATTATGACGAGATCGCGCTGGGCGAGGAGCGGCTGACGCCTCGCGTGACGGTCACCGAGGGCCATATCCTGGCCTATGCGGGTGTGGCGGGGGATTTTTCGCCCCTGCATCTGGACGAGGAATATGCGCGAACCACCGAGTTCGGGCAGCGGATCGCCCATGGGCTGATGGGCCTGTCGCTGGTCGACGGACTGAAGGTGCAATCGGCCTTCTTCCAGGACGGCATCGCCCTGGGCTGGAACTGGAAGTTCAAGCGCCCCATCCGTATCGGCGATACGCTCCAGGCGCGGCTGCGGATCACCGCCATGCGGATCCCCCGGAGCCGGCCCCACATGGGGATCGTGCACGTCGATGTGACCCTGCTGAATCAGCGGGGCGAAGTCGTGCAGGAGGGCGAGCACCAGCTCATGGTGCCGCGCCGTCCGGCGGATGCGGCGGAGACGGTGCGGGCATGAAGCACAGCAAATTCAGGACGGCCGAGGAGGCCGTGGCCATGATTCGCGACGGCGCCACCGTGGCGCTGATCGGCGGCGGTGGCGGTCTGATGGAGCCGTCTTGCGTATTCCGCGCAGTGTCCCGGCGGTTTCTCGAGACCGGCTATCCCCGTGATCTGACGGTGGTGCACGCGCTGGGGATCGGCGACAAGAAGACCGAGGGCATGAACCACTTCGCCCACGAGGGCCTGGTGCGGCGCGTGATCGGTGGCCACTGGGTCTGGTCGCCGAAGATGCAGGAACTGGCGCGTGATGAGAAGATCGAGGCCTATGTCCTGCCCAGCGGTTGCGTCATGCAGCTCTACCGGGAAATCGCCGGCGGGCGCCCGGGCCTCTTCACCCACGTCGGGCTGGGGACCTTCGTCGATCCCCGGCAACAGGGCGGCAGGATGAACCGTTCGGCCGTCGAGGATCTGGTCGAGGTGGTTTCCATCGGCGGGCGTGAACTGCTCCGGTACAAGTCCTTCCCGATCGACGTGGCCATCATCCGCGGCTCGTTCGCCGATGCCGACGGCAACATCAGCCTGGACCAGGAGGCCGCGAACGTCGATGTCTACGCGGCTGCGCTGGCGGCGCACAATTCCGGGGGGCTCGTGATCGCCCAGGTGCGTACCGCGGTCAACGTGAATTCGCTGCCGGCACGCTCGGTCCGGGTGCCGGGCGCGATCGTCGACGTGGTGGTCGTGGATCCGGAGCAGCGCATGAGCTACGACCTGCCGTACGACCCCACGATCTCCGGAGAGCGGTCGGGGCCTCCGCGCGTGCTGGCGGCCGAGGCCCTGTCCGTACGTTCCCTGATCGCGCGGCGCGCCTACCGGGAACTGCGCGATGGCGCTATCCTGAACTTCGGCGTGGGGATCGGCGAAGGGGTGGCCCGCCTGATCGCCGAGCGGGGAGAGGCCGACCGCTATTATCAGACGATCGAGCACGGCACCTACGGCGGTTCGCTGCTGATGGGGCTGCTGTTCGGATTCGCGCAGAGTCCCACGGCAATGATCGACGGACCTTCGCAGTTCGATTTCTACGCGGGCGGGGGGCTGGATATCGCGTTCCTGGGATTCGGTGAGCTCGATGCGCGCGGGGATGTGAATGTGTCCAGGCTGGGCGGCCTGACCGTGGGGCCGGGGGGGTTCATGGACATCGCCCAGAACGCCCGCAAGGTCGTGTTCTGCGGCACCTTCGACACGAAGGGCGGGGACGTGGACGTGACGCCCGAGGGCCTGCGCGTGAACCGGCATGGCGCGGTGCGCAAATTGGTCGAGCGGGTCGAGCAGGTGACCTATTCCGGCGCCGAGGCGCTGCGGCGTGGCCACCAGGCCACGTTCATCACCGAGCGCGCCGTGTTCGAGCTGACCCGGGAAGGCCTCGTGCTCACCGAGGTCGCGCCGGGCATCGACGTGCGTCGCGACGTGCTCGACCGGATGGGGTTCGCGCCGCTCGTGCCGGCCGAGCCCGGGCGCATGGACCTGTCGTTGTTCGAGGATGCGGCCGCGTGGAACCGGAGTGTCTGCCATGCATAGGGTGGGACTCATCGGCGTCGGTCGTATCGGCGCCGTGCATGCGCGCAGCATCGCCGGCCATCCGGCCCTGACGCTGGCCGCCTCGTATTCGCGTTCGCCCGCGCGTTGCGAGGCCTTCGCCGCCGAACATGGCGGTCGCGCCGCGCACCGCCTGGAGGACATCCTGGAGGCCCCCGACGTCGATGCCGTCATGATCGCGTCGTCCACGGACAGTCATGGCGAACTGCTCCGGCGGGCCGCCCGCTCGGGCAAGCCGGTCTTTTGCGAAAAGCCCATCGATCTGGGCCTGGCCGAGGCGCGCAGGGTGGTTGCGGCGGTTCGCGCGTGCGGCGCGCGGGTAATGATGGGATTCAACCGCCGGTATGAAGAGAGCCATGCGGCGGTGCGCGCGCAGGTCGCATCCGGCGCCCTCGGACGGCTGCAGATCGTCCAGCTCACTTCGCGCGGTCCGAGCCAGCTCGCCAGCGTGGAGTATCTGCGCGCCAGCGGCGGGTTCTTCCGCGACAAAGGGGTCCATTTCTTCGACCTGGCGCGCTTCATCGCCGGTGACGAGGTCGAGGAGGTCTCGGCCATGGGCGCCGCGCTGGTCCATCCGGAGGTCCGCGACCTGGGCGATTTCGATACGGCCATCATCAGCCTGCGCATGCGTGGCGGCGCGCTGTGCCAGATCGACAACAGCCGCACGGCCAGCTATGGCTATGATGAGCGTATCGAGGCCTTCGGCTCGCGGGGGTGGGTGGAATCCTGCCGCCAGCCCGCCGCCTCCGTGCGACGGGCCGCGAGTGGCGGGATCATCGCGGACCCGTTTCCCCGGGACATCCACGAGCGGCTTGGCGGCTCGTACTCTCGCTGCATCGAGGGGTTTGCCGATTTTCTCGCGCGCCCGGACTCTCCCGCACCCACCCTCGGGGACGGGCTCGCGGCGCAAAGCATCGCGGAAGCGGCGATCCTGTCCGCGCGGGAAGGCCGCAGCGTGAGAATCGAAGAACTGGAGGCATGATGACGCACGAACCGACCATCCCCGGCCCGACCGGCACGACACGGCTGTACGCCATCCTGGGCGACCCCATCGCCCAGGTCAAGGCGCCTTCTCTGATGAACCGGGTATTCGCGCAATGCGGCGTCGATGCCCTCATGGTGCCCGTGCAGGTCCGCCCGAATGCCTTGCCGGGCGTGCTGGCGGCGCTGCGGCAAATCGGCAATATGGACGGCATGCTGGTGACGATCCCCCACAAGTTCGCCGTGTGCGACGGGGTCGAGCGCCTGAGTCCGGCGGTGCGGCTCGCCGGTTCGGCCAATGCGTTGCGGCGCGCCGCCGATGGCGCCTGGGAGGCGGACAATTTCGATGGCCGGGGATTCGTGGCCGGCCTCGAGGCGCAGGGCTGGGACCCGGCCGGCCGGGTGATCGGCCTGGCGGGATCGGGCGGGGCCGGAGTGGCCATCGCCGCGGGGCTGGCCGAGGCGGGTGCCGCGGCGATCCGCATTCGCGACGTGCGTCCGGGACAGGCGGAACGGCTCGCGCGCCGTCTGAATGGGTACCGCGCCGGCATCGCGCAGGTCGAGCCCGAGGGGACGGACTGGCGGGGCACGGACATGGTGGTCAATGCCACGCCGCTGGGCCTGCGGGCCACGGACCCCCTGCCCTTCGATCCCCTGGTCCTGGCCGGTGACACCCTGGTCGCCGACATCATCATGAAGCCGCGCGAAACCCGCCTGCTGCGGCTCGCCGCGGCGCGCGGGATGCCGGTGTTCCATGGCGAACACATGCTGGCGCACCAGATCGACATGTACCGGCGTTTCTTTCTCGGGAGCGATTGAGCGCCGGGTCCGGCGCGGCGGGGAATGGCCTGCCGCCGGTCCATGCATGGCCATTCGTATTGAAAATAACAATAAATGAAATTGTCATCATTGCATGGACAATAAATAGACCTGGGTTCTATCTTGTAAAGGCCTTCCTCCGATGAAGAGTACCGACATGAAGCCACCGCATTTCCGGCATTGCCGCTACGAGGTCGACGGTCCGGTCGTCACCATCACCATAGACCGCCCCGAAGTGCTCAATGCGTTGCACCCGCAGGGCCACCAGGAGATGTCCGACGCCTTCGACCACTACGCCGCGGACGACTCGCTGCGCGTGGCCATCGTCACCGGCAGTGGCGACCGCGCTTTCTGCGTGGGCACCGACCTGAAGTTCCTGGCCGAAACGGGTCTGGCGAACAAGCCCAGGACGGGCTTTGCCGGGATGACGCATCGTTTCGACCTGTGGAAACCGG
>CBFGXR010000100.1:0-6822 GCA_965652675.1 uncultured Castellaniella sp. | reverse complement strand
CTTGCCGCCGCCGAGGTTGAGCCCCGCGACCGCGTTCTTGTACGTCATCCCGCGCGCCAGGCGCAGCGCGTGGGTGTCGTTTTCGGCCAGATGGTCGGCCACGCCCGACAGGCGGGTGTGCACGTCGCCGCCGCCCAGGTCCTCGGCCGAGACTTCCTCGCCGGTGGCGGCCTTGACCAGGGGCGGGCCGCCCAGGAAGATCGTGCCCTGGTTGCGCACGATGATGGATTCGTCGCTCATGGCGGGCACGTAGGCGCCCCCGGCGGTGCAGGAGCCCATCACCACGGCCAGCTGGGCGATGCCCATGGACGACATGACGGCCTGGTTGTAGAAGATGCGCCCGAAGTGGTCGCGGTCGGGAAAGACCTCGTCCTGGTTGGGCAGGTTGGCGCCGCCCGAATCGACCAGGTAGATGCAGGGCAGATGGTTCTGCTGGGCGATTTCCTGGGCGCGCAGGTGTTTCTTGACGGTCAGCGGGTAATAGGTGCCGCCCTTGACCGTGGCGTCGTTGCAGACGATCACGCATTCGGTGCCGCCCACCCGGCCGATGCCGGTGATCAGGCCCGCGCCGGGCGAGGCGTTGTCGTAGACGTCGAGCGCCGCCAGCGGCGACAGTTCCAGGAACGGCGTGCCGGGATCGAGCAGGCGTTCGACCCGTTCGCGCGGCAGCAGCTTGCCGCGCGCCAGGTGCCGGGCGCGGGCGGTCTCGCCGCCGCCTTGCGCCGTGCGGGCGATGCGCTCGCGCAGGTCGCCGACCAGCGTCCGCATGACGCGGGCGTTGTCCTGGAATTCCTGGGATCTCGGGTTGATGCGGGACTCGATGACCGGCATGACGGTTCCTGTTCCTGGAGGGAGCGGACCGGCCGCTCGTGGCGGCCGGTCCGCGGGGACTGCGGGGGGATTTACAGCATTTCGACGGCCAGGGCCACGGCTTCGCCGCCGCCGATGCACAGCGAGGCGATGCCGCGCTTGCCGCCGGTCTTGCGCAGGGCGCCGATCAGCGTGGTCAGCAGGCGCGCGCCGGAGGCGCCGATGGGATGGCCCAGGGCCGTGGCGCCGCCGTGGACGTTGACGCGGTCGTGCGGGATCTTCAGGTCGGCCATGGCCGCCATGGTCACCACGGCGAAGGCCTCGTTGATTTCATACAGGTCGACGTCGCCGGTCTTCCAGCCGGCCTTGTCCAGCAGTTTCTGGATCGCGCCGACCGGCGCGGTGGTGAACCACTGCGGCTCGTGCGAGAACTGGGTATGGGCGACGATGCGCGCCAGGGGCGCGGCGTCGAGTTCCTTGGCCTTGGAGGCGCTCATCACCACCAGGGCCGAGGCGCCGTCGGAGATCGAGGACGCGTTGGCCGCCGTGATCGTGCCGTCCTTCTTGAAGGCGGGCTTGAGCGTCGGGATCTTTTCCGGCATGGCCTTGGCGGGGGCCTCGTCGGTGTCGATCACGGTGTCCCCCTTGCGGCCCTTGACCGTGACCGGGGCGATTTCCCACTTGAAGCTGCCGTCCTCGGTGGCCTGGCGCGCGCGGCGCAGCGATTCCAGGGAGAAGGCGTCCTGCTGCTCGCGCGTGAAGCTGTATTTCGAGGCGCAGTCCTCGGCGAACACGCCCATGGCGGTGCCGCGCTGGTAGGCGTCTTCCAGGCCGTCCATGGCCATGTGGTCGTAGACCGTGGAGTGGCCGTAGCGGTAGCCCTGGCGGCCCTTGAGCAGCAGGTAGGGGGCGTTGCTCATGCTTTCCTGGCCGCCGGCCACCACCACGTCGGCGGAGCCCGCCTTGATGATGTCGTGGGCCAGCATGACGGCCTTCAGGCCGGAGCCGCAGACCTTGTGCAGGGTGCTGCAGGCCACGCCTTTCGGCAGGCCGGCGCCCAGGGCGGCCTGGCGGGCCGGCGCCTGGCCCTGGCCGGCCTGCAGCACGTTGCCCATGATGACTTCCTGGACGACGTCGCCGGCGATGCCCGCGCGTTCGACGGCCGCCTTGATCGCGATGGCGCCCAGTTCGTGCGCGGCCAGGCCGGACAGGCTACCCATCATGCCCCCCATGGGGGTGCGGGCGGCGGATACGATGACGATGGACTCGGACATGGTGATGCTCCTTTTTCAGGGTGTATCCCTTGATTCGCTCCGGGCGGGCCGTCAGTGGCCGTCCGGCGGCTGCAGCCTGCGCGCTTGGTCGTAGGGGAAGATGTCCTCGATGCGACCCTGGGCGGCGCGCGCGCGGCAGTCCTGCCACCATTGTGCATCCAAAAGCGGCGCGTGGTGTTTGAGGAAGGCGGCGCGCACCCGGGGGTCTCCCAGGAGGAACCGTTCGAATTCCTCCGGGAAGACGTCGTTGGCGCCCACCGGGTACCAGGGTTCGCCGGACAGTTCGGCTTCTTCGTTGGGGGCGGGCGGAATGCGGCGGAACTGCATTTCCGTCATGCGCTGGATTTCGTCGTAGTCGTAGAAGACCACGCGGCCCAGGCGGGTGACGCCGAAATTCTTGTACAGCATGTCGCCGGGGAAGATGTTGGCGGCGGCCAGTTCGCGGATGGCCTGGCCGTATTGCTGCACGGCGGCTTCCAGGGCGGCGTCGGAGGCGCCGGCGAGGAAGATGTTCAGCGGCGTCATGCGGCGTTCGATGTAGACGTGGCGCAGCACCACCAGGCCGTCGGTCTCCTCGAGCAGGCTGGGGACCTCGCGCCGCAGGCCTTCCAGCAGGCGCCGCGAAAAGCGCGCGCGCGGCAGGGCGACCTGGGAATATTCCCAGGTGTCGGCCATGCGGCCGACGCGGTCGTGCTTCTTCACCATCTGGTATTTGCGCCGCACCGTGGCCTCGTCCATGCCGTCCTTGGCGATGCGGTCGCGGATCAGCTTGAACACGTAGGGGTAGGACGGCAGCGTGAACACCGTCATCACCATGCCCTGGATCCCCGGCGCGTAGTCGAAGGCGTCCCGCGAATGGGACAGATGATGCAGGAAGTCGCGGTAGAACAGGGTCTTGCCCTGTTTCTGCAGGCCGATGGTGGTGTAGATCTCGGCCTTGGGCTTGCGCGGGAACAGCGACGACAGGAAATCGACGTAGGCCGCCGAGGCCTCCATGTCGACCAGGAAATAGGCGCGGGTGAAGCTGAACAGTGTGCTCAGGTCGTCGCTGGTGTGCAGCAGGGCGTCGAACCGGATGTGCCCCGAGGGCGTGTGCAGCAGCGCCACGGCGAACGGGTGGATGGCGGTCTGGTTGATCAGGCGGCCGACGATGTAGGCGCCCTTGTTGCGGTAGAACAGGGTGTTGAGCACCTGGATCTGGCAGTCGGGCGCCAGCCGCTTGCCCAGGCCGCGCGGCAGGGTGCGGCGCAGGTGGCGCAGGCCCATCCGGGCCATGCGCCGCACGTCCGCCGGCAGGTCGTGATAGGGTGCGGCCAGGCCGTAGTCGGCCGCCATGCGGATCAGGCAGGGCAGCAGGCCCTCGGTCAGCGGGTAGTAGGCCCGGTAGGATGGCTGTTCGCCGTCGATGTAGTCGGTCGCCACCGCCGGGCGCACGAACAGGAAGTCGTTGTTGAAGTAATTGCGGTGCAGGATGCGGCAGGACACCGAATTGAAGAAGGTCTCCGCGCATTCGGGCTGGCGGTGGCCGGCCAGCAGCGTGATGTAGCAGGTCTTGGCGGCCTGCCAGAATTCGATCTGCTCGCCGGTCAGGGCCGTGTCCGGCGCCGTGCGCGCGGGCGTGGTGCCGCGCAGCGCCTGACCCAGGGCCGCCGCGCATTCGCGCACCCGGGTGTCGTAGTATTCGATGCGTTCGCGCGACAGCTGCTGGATGCCGTGCCAGTCGCCGGACTCGAACAGGGCCTTGGCCCGCTGCGCGCTGTAGCGGAACAGCGAATAGTGGCGGTCGAATCCGGCCAGGATCATGCGCGCCACGGCCTCCGGGGACTGGCCCCGGGGCGTGACGGGCTCGATGTGGCGGTGGTCGCCGGTGTCGTCCATGGTGGCGCGGTTCCCGGGGCGGCTCAGGCGGTTTCGCCGAACAGTTCGCGGCCGATCAGCATGCGGCGGATCTCGCTGGTGCCGGCGCCGATTTCATAGAGCTTGGCGTCGCGCCACAGACGGCCGGTGGGGTAGTCGTTGATGTAGCCGTTGCCACCCAGGATCTGGATGCCCTCGCCGGCCATCCAGGTGGCCTTTTCGGCGCAGTACAGGATGACGCCGGCGCAGTCCTTGCGCACCTGGCGCGCGTGGCCGGCGCCCAGCGTGTCCAGGTTCTTGCCGACCGCGTAGCAGTAGGCGCGGCAGGCCTGCAGGGTGGTGTACAGGTCGGCCAGCTTGCCCTGGATCAGCTGGAATTCGCCGATGGCCTGGCCGAACTGCTTGCGCTCGTGCACGTAGGGCACGACCACGTCCATGACCGCCTGCATGATGCCCAGGGGGCCGGCCGCCAGCACGGCGCGTTCGTAGTCCAGGCCGCTCATCAGGACCTTGACCCCGCCGTCGACCTCGCCCAGCACGTTTTCGGCCGGAACCTCGCAGTCCTGGAACACCAGTTCGCCGGTATGCGAGCCGCGCATGCCCAGCTTGTCGAGCTTCTGCGCCACGGAAAAGCCGGGGAAGGTCTTTTCGACGATGAAGGCGGTGATGCCGCGCTGGTGGGCCTCGGGATGGGTCTTGGCGTAGACCACCAGGGTGTCGGCGTCCGGCCCGTTGGTGATCCACATCTTGGTGCCGTTGAGCACGTAGCGGTCGCCGCGCTTTTCGGCGCGCAGCCGCATGCTGACCACGTCCGAACCCGCGCCGGGCTCGCTCATGGCCAGGGCGCCGATCCGTTCGCCCGAGATCAGGCCGGGCAGGTATTTCTGTTTTTGCGCTTCGGTGCCGTTGCGGTGGATCTGGTTGACGCACAGGTTGGAGTGCGCCCCGTAGGACAGGGCGATGGACGCGCTGGCGCGCGAGATTTCCTCCATGGCGATCATGTGCGCCAGGTAGCCCAGGTTGGCGCCGCCGTAGGTTTCGGCCACCGTGACGCCCAGCAGGCCCAGGTCGCCGAATTTGCGCCACAGGTCCATGGGGAACTGGTCGTCGCGGTCGGCGGCGGCCGCGCGCGGGGCGATTTCCGCTTGGGCGAAGTCGCGGACCGCCTCGCGCAGCATGTCGAGGTCGGAGCCGAGGTCGAAGTTCAGGCCGGGCAGGTTCATGAGGGGTCTCCTAGGAATGTCGGGCCAGCAGCAGCGCTTCGCAATCGGCTTGCTGGCGGCGGATTTCTTTCAGGGTCTCGTCCAGGTCGCGCCGCTGCTGTTCGAGTTTTTCGCGGTGGCTGGCAAGGACATCGGCGTACTGGCGCAGCTGGGCTTCGCTGCTGGCGCCGTCCTGGTCGTACAGGTCGATCAGGGTGACGATTTCGGCCAGCTGCAGCCCCAGGCGCCGCCCGCGCAGGGCGAGCTTGAGCCGCGTGCGGTCGCGCGGCGCATAGACGCGGTTGCGGCCTTCGCGCGCCGGGCTGACGATGCCCTGATCCTCGTAGAAGCGGATCGTGCGCGGCGTGACGCCGAATTCGCGGGCGAGCTCGGAAATCGTCCAGGTGGCTTGGCTCATGGCGGGTCTGGTGAGGCGTGAAGCGGGCATGTGGAACCGGTGCCCATTATGTATTACGTTTACGTCAACGTAAAGTAGAAACTCTGACATAATGATGAGAGAAAACCCGAATCTTCATGGAGACACGGCATGAATCCGCTGGAAAAGGAACTGGACTATCCCTGGGGCGACGCCCTGCCCGAGCCCGGCCGCGCGCGGGAAGTGGCCGACGGCGTGCGCTGGATCCGCATGCCGCTGCCCTTCGCCCTGGACCACATCAATCTGTGGCTGCTGCGCGATCGCGTCGACGGCCGCGAAGGCTGGACGGTGGTCGATTGCGGCATCGACCGGGCCGAGGTCCGCGACTGCTGGGAAACCGTGTTCGAACAGGCGCTGGACGGCCTGCCGGTGCTGCGCGTGCTGGTCACCCACATGCACCCGGACCACGTCGGCCTGGCGCACTGGCTGTGCGCGCGCTGGCGGGCGCCGCTGTGGATGTCCATGACGGACTACGCGCTGGCCCGGCTGTGGGCGGGGTCGTCCGTGCCGGACTCCTCGGTCGAGGGCAGCGGCCCGGCCGGCGGCGCAGCGGTGCGGCATTTCGCCCGCCATGGCCTGGTCGACCCGCAGGCGCAGGACATGATCCGCGCCCGCCACGATTACTACACCCGCCTGGTGCCCGACGTGCCGCCCCGGTTCCACCGCCTGATGCACGGCCAGGAAGTCGCCATCGGCGGACGCGCCTGGCGGGTCATCGTCGGCTACGGCCACGCGCCCGAGCACGTTTCGCTGTGGTGCCCGGACCTGGGCACGCTGATCTCGGGCGACATGGTGCTGCCGCGCATCTCCACCAACGTCAGCGTGTTCGACCTGGAGCCCGAGGCCGACCCCCTGCGCCTGTACCTGGAGTCGCTGTCCGCCTACGACGGCCTGCCCGAGGACGCCCTGGTGCTGCCGTCCCACGGCCGGCCCTTCCGGGGCCTGCACCGGCGCATCGCCCAGCAGCGGACGCACCACGCCGAACGCCTGGCCGAGGTCCTGGCCGCCTGTGAACAGCCGCGCAGCGCCCACGACCTGCTGCCCGTGCTGTTCCGCCGCAAGCTCGACCTGCACCAGCTGTCCTTCGCCATGGGCGAATCCATCGCCCACCTGCACGCCCTATACTTTCAGGGATCCCTGCGGCGCATCCTCGGCGAGGACGAGGTGTACCGGTTCCAGCGAAGGATTTAAGGCCCCCACGCTGCGCAGCCTGCGGCCGCTTGCTGCCCCCCGAGGGGGCGCT
>CBFGXR010000099.1:0-6847 GCA_965652675.1 uncultured Castellaniella sp. | reverse complement strand
CATCAGCCCGAAGGTGGAATAGAGCCGGAAGAACGGCAGCAGGAACACGGCCGGCGGCGTCATGCGGTTGGTCAGCAGCCAGAAGAACACGTGCTTGTCGCCCAGGAAGGAATAGCGCGAGAAGGCGTAGGCCGCCGGCAGGGCCACGGCGATCGCCATGACCATGTTCATGCAGACGTAGATCAGGCTGTTGACGTAGCCCATGTACCAGGAGGGGTCGGTGAGGATCAGCCGGTAGTTGTCGAGCGTAAATTCCCGGGGGAACAGGGAGAATTCCGCCAGGATGCCCTGGTTGGTCTTGAAGCTCATGACCACCATCCAGTAGATGGGGAGCAGAGCGAACACCAGGTACAGGATCAGGAAGACGGTGCGCTTGCGCGGCAGGAACGAGCGGTCAGTCATGAGAGGCTTCCGAATCCCGGGTGCCGACGCGCAGCATCCAGTTGTACAGGACGAAGCAGAACATCAGGATGATGAGGAAATAGATCAGGGAAAAGGCGGCCGCCGGCCCCATGTCGAACTGGCCGATAGCCTTTTGCGTCAGGTACTGGCTGAGGAAGGTGGTGGAATTGCCCGGCCCGCCGCCGGTCAGCACGAAGGGTTCGGTGTAGATCATGAAGCTGTCCATGAAGCGCAGCAGCACGGCGATCATCAGCACGCCGCGCATCTTGGGCAGCTGGATGTAGCGGAACACGGCCCATTTGCTGGCGCCGTCGATGCTGGCGGCCTGGTAGTAGGCTTCGGGGATGGACTGCAGGCCGGCGTAGGCCAGCAGCGCCACCAGCGGCGTCCAGTGCCAGATGTCCATCAGCAGCACGGTGAGCCAGGCGTGGACGGGATTGCCGACGTAGCTGTAGTCCAGCCCCAGGCGCGCCAGCGTCCAGCCGAGCAGGCCGATGTCGGTGCGGCCGAAGATCTGCCAGATCGTGCCCACCACGTTCCAGGGGATCAGCAGCGACAGGGACACGATCACCAGCACGGCCGAGGCCCGCCAGCTGCGCGCCGGCATGGACAGGGCCAGCGCCACCCCGAGGGGGATCTCGATGGCCAGCACCGCGCCGGAGAACAGCAGCTGCCGCCACAGCGCGGCGTGCAGGTCCTCGTCGCGCATGATGGCAGCGAACCATTCCGTGCCGACGAACACCGCGTTGTCGGGCGAGAGGATGTCCTGGACCGAATAGTTGACCACGGTCATCAAGGGAATGATGGCGGAGAACGCCACGCACAGGATCACCGGCAGGATCAGCCACCAGGCTTTTTGATTGACGGGTTTGACGGTACTCATCCGATGAGCTCCTCGTCGCGGTAATAGCAGGTATGCGGACCCAGCAGGGCCAGGCGCACGGCGGAGCCTGGGGCGGGCGGAACGGCATCGGCCGGCAGATGGATCTTCACTTCCAGACCGCCGATCCGGGCGCCGAGCAGCTGGCTGGTGCCCACGTGACGCACCTGGGTCACCGTGGCCGGCACGGCGTCCGCACCGCCCTCGGGCGTCAGGCGCAGGTATTCGGGCCGGATTCCCAGGGTCAGCGGACCGACCGGCAGCGCCAGGGCCTCCGGCCGGCCGATGCGCTGCCCGCCCAGCCAGAGCGTGCCATCGGCGCGCGCCTCGACCGGCAGCAGGTTCATGCCGGGCGAGCCGATGAAATGCCCCACGAAGGTGTGGCGCGGGCGCTCGAACAGATCCGCCGGGGTGCCCTGCTGGACCACCCGGCCGCGCGCCATCACCAGGACCTGGTCGGCGAAGGTCATGGCCTCGACCTGGTCGTGGGTGACGTAGATCAGCGTCAGGCCCAGTTCATGGTGGATCTGCTTGAGCTTGCGGCGCAGCTCCCATTTCAGGTGGGGATCGATCACCGTCAGCGGTTCGTCGAACAGCACCGCCGACACGTCCGGGCGCACCAGCCCGCGCCCCAGGGAGATCTTCTGCTTGGCATCGGCCGCCAGATTGGCCGCGCGCTGGTCCAGCTGGGCGGACAGGTCGAGCATTTCGGCGATGCGGCCGACGCGCTCGCGGATCCGGTCGGCCGGCACCTTGCGGTTGCGCAGGGGAAAGGCCAGGTTTTCCCCGACCGTCATGGTGTCGTAGATGACGGGAAACTGGAACACCTGGGCGATGTTGCGTTCCTGGGGCGTGGCGCGGGTGCGATCCGCGCCGTCGAAGCGGATGGCCCCGTGCGACGGCGTGACCAGGCCCGAGATGATGTTGAGCATGGTGGTCTTGCCGCAACCCGACGGCCCCAGCAGGGCGTAGGCTCCGCCGTCCTCGAATGTGATGTCCAGCGGCAGCAGCGCGTAGTCGGCGTCCGAACGGACGGTGCGCGCGTAGCTGTGCGCCAGCTGGAGTTCGATGCGCGCCATGTCAGGCCCCCCGCGCCGAGGGCGCCCGCAGCAGGGATTCGTCCGGCCCGAACACATAGGCCCGGCGGCTGGAGAAATGCAGCGTGACGGCGTCGCCCAGGTCGTGATGCCGGACGCCTGGCACCTGGGCCACCAGATTGCCGACGGGCGTGTCGGCGTGGACGTAGGTGGCGGAGCCGGAGATTTCGGCCAGCTGGACCCGCCCCGGGATCCGGCAGTCGCCGCCCTGGTCGACGAGCGACAGGTCGGCCGCGCGCAGCCCGACGGTCACGTCGCCGTCGGGCACGTCCTGCCCGGCCGGCAGGCTCACGTCGGCCAGCGCCCGCAGGCTGACCGCCGCGCGGCCGGCGCGGGCCGCCAGGAAGTTCATGGGCGGATCGCTGAAGGCGCGCGCCACCCGGAGCGACGCGGGCCGCTGGAACACGTCCAGCGTCGGGCCGTACTGCAGCAGTTCGCCCCGGTCCAGCACGGCCGTGTAGCCCCCGAGCAGCAGCGCCTCGCCGGGCTCGGTCGTGGCGTAGACGACGGTGGAGCGGCCCTGGACGAACAGGGCGCCGAGTTCTTCGCGCAGTTCCTCGCGCAGCTTGTAGTCCAGGTTGACGAGCGGCTCGTCCAGCAGCATCAGGGGTGCGTCCTTGGCCAGGGCGCGCGCCAGGGCGACGCGCTGCTGCTGGCCGCCGGACAGCTCGGACGGCAGACGGTCCAGGAATTCGTCGATGTGCAGGGCGCGCGCGATTTCGCGCACCCGGGGCATGCAGTCGGCCTGGCCGCGCAGCCGCAGCGGCGAGGCGATGTTGGCGGCGACCGTCATGGACGGATAGTTGATGAACTGCTGGTACACCATGGCGACGTTGCGGCGGCGCACCGGCAGCCCGGTGACGTCGACGCCGTCGACCAGGACCCGGCCCGTGGTGGGCGCGTCCAGGCCGGCCATCAGCCGCATCAGGCTGGTCTTGCCCGCGCGGGTCACCCCCAGCAGGACCGTGACGGCGGATTCCCGCGGCGCCAGATCCAGCGGATGCAGCCAGGTTTCGGCGCCGGCCTTCTTGCCAACGCGCACCAGCTTGAGTTGCATGGGTTGAGACTCCAGAAGTTCCTTTTTGTGAATTATTGTTCGTTTTGACTCTTTTTGCTGTCCATACAAACCCTAGGATTCTTTCTTTTCCTTTCGCTGTACAGTGTGCCGGTCATGACGAAGGCCGATTCCATGCATCCCAATCCCCGCCAGATCAAGCTGCTCAACCGCCTGCAGGGCTCGGGTTCCTGCAGCCTGGAAACCCTGGCCGGCGATCTGGACGTCACGGTCCAGACCGTCCGCCGCGACGTCCAGCGCCTCGCGGAGGCCAATCTGCTGGTCCGCTTCCACGGCGGGGTCCGGCTGCCCAACTCGACCATCGAGAACATCGCCTACCGCCAGCGCGCCCAACTGCATGCCGCCGAAAAGGAACGCATCGCCCAGGCCATCGCGCGCGAGATCCCCAACGACTGTTCGCTGCTGATCAATATCGGCACCACCACGGAAGCGATCGCGCGCGCGCTGGCCGGCCACACGGGGCTGCGGATCATCACCAACAACGTCAACGTGGCCTACACCCTGGGACGGCAGCCCGGCTGCGAGGTCATCCTGGCCGGCGGCAACGTGCGCGCCCGCGACCTGGGCATCGTGGGGGAAGCCACGGTGGAATTCATCCGCCAGTTCCGCGCCGACATCGCCCTGATGGGCATCTCCGGCATCGAGGCCGACGGCACGCTGCGCGACTACGACTTCCGCGAGGTCAAGGTGTCCCAGGCCATCATGCAGTCGGCCCGGGAGGTCTGGATGGCCGCGGACACCAGCAAATTCCATCGGCCGGCCATGGTCAGGCTGGGCGAACTGTCCCAGATCGGCCGCCTGTTCACCAACGCGCGCCCCCCGGAACCCTTCCCCGGCCTGCTCAAGGCCGCCGGCGTGGACTGCGTCGTCGCCCCTTAGGACCCCGCCATGACCTACCTGCTCGCCCTGGACCAGGGCACGTCCAGCACCCGCAGCATCGTCTTCGACCGCCAGGGCCGCATCGTCGGCCTGGCGCAGCGGGAATTCACCCAGCACTACCCGCAGCCCGGCTGGGTCGAGCACGACCCGCTGGAAATCTGGCAGACGCAGCGCGATACGATCGGCGAGGCCATCCACCGGGCGGGCATCGCCGCGCGCGACATCCGCGCCATCGGCATCACCAACCAGCGCGAGACCACCGTGGTCTGGGACCGCCGCACGGGGGAACCCATCCACCGGGCCATCGTCTGGCAGGACCGCCGGGCCGAGCCGACCTGCGCCGAACTGCGCGAGCAAGGCCTGGAACCCGAAATCCTGAAGCGCACCGGCCTGCGCATCGACGCGTATTTTTCCGCCACCAAACTGAAATGGATCCTGGACCACGTCCCCGGCGCGCGCGACCGCGCCCAGGCGGGGGACCTGCTGTTCGGCACCATCGACAGCTGGCTGATCTGGAAGCTGACCGGCGGCCGGCATCACCTGACCGACGTCAGCAACGCGGCGCGCACCATGCTGATGGACGTGCATGCCAACGCCTGGGACCCGGAGCTGCTGGACCGGCTGGACGTGCCGGCGCGCATGATGCCGGGCATCCTGCCCTCCTCGGCCGATTTCGGCGCGACGGACCCGGATCTGCTGGGCCATGCGGTGCCGATCTGCGGCGTGGCCGGCGACCAGCAGAGCGCCCTGTTCGGCCAGGCGTGCTTCCGCCCCGGCATGGCGAAGAACACCTACGGCACGGGCTGCTTCATGCTGATGCACACGGGCGACCGTTTCCAGGTGTCCGGCAACGGCCTGGTGACGACCAGCGCCGCGCAACCCGACGCCCGCCCCGCCTACGCGCTGGAAGGCAGCGTGTTCGTGGGCGGCGCCGTGGTGCAGTGGCTGCGCGACGGCCTGCGCGCCTTCGTGCGCAGCAGCGACATCGAGGAACTGGCCCGCAGCGTGCCGGATTCGGGCGGCGTGATGTTCGTGCCCGCCTTCACCGGCCTGGGCGCGCCCTGGTGGGATCCCGAGGCGCGCGGCACCATCACCGGCCTGACGCGCGGCACTTCGATGGCCCACATCGCCCGGGCCGCCCTGGAAAGCATCGCCTACCAGAGCGCCGCCCTGCTGCAGGCCATGAGCCGCGACGCCCTGGAGGCCGGCGCGGCGCCGCTGCGGGAACTGCGCGTGGACGGCGGCGCCTGCGTCAACGACCTGCTGATGCAGTTCCAGGCGGACCTGCTGGGCATCCCCGTGCTGCGCCCCACCATGGTGGAAACCACGGCGCTGGGCGCGGCCTTCCTGGCCGGCCTGCAGGCGGGCGTCTACGCCGACCTGACGGAACTGGAATCGCTGTGGCGCGTCGAACGCCGCTTCGAGCCGGCCATGCCGCGCGACGAGGCCGCCGGACGGCTGGCCGAATGGGACCACGCGATCCGCCAGGCCTGCGCGCGCTGACGCGCGCGGTCGGGCGCCGACCACCCGCGCCCCCGGCCATCCCGGATAGAATGAGGCTTGCCGCCCGGCCGGACATGCGTCCGCCGGGGCCTCACAAGCACAGGACCCCCATGCTGAAGAAACTGATCCTGGTCGTCGCGATCTTCCTCGTCATCCTGCTCGCCCTGAGCTTCGGGGAAACCGTCTTCCGCGAAGTCTTCGCCTGGATCTCGTCCCTGACGGGCGTGCTGATCCGCAATTTCGGCGACCTGTACCACGCCGCGGCGGACTACCTGCGCGCCCATACCGGCAAGGTCCTGCTGGCGCTGGCCCTGACCGTCCCCGCCAGCCTGTGGATCCTGCGTTCGCGCGGCGAGGCCCTGGGCCGCCCGGCCGGCCAGCGCAAGATCGCCATCGTGCTGGCGGTCTTTCTGGGCTGGCTCGGCGCGCACCGCTTCTACCTGGGCCAGATCGGCTGGGGCCTGGGCCTGCTGATCCTCTGCTGGATCTTCATGCCCCTGGCCGTCGTGGTGGGCCTGATCGACGCGATCCGCTATCTCTTCATGGACGACGACACCTTCGCGGCCACCCAGTTGTCCCGGTAGCCTCACACCCATGCCGGACCCGCATTCCGACTACCGTTTGCTGGACATCCCTGTCGGCGCCGGCCCACTGGCCGACGAAGTCCTGCTGGCCGCAGCCATCCGGGAACCGGTCGCCTGCCTCTGGCGGACGGCCCCGGGGCTGGTGGTGCCGCGCACCTACGCGGCCCGCCCGGGATTCGCGGCGGTCCAGGCCGATTTCGCCGCGCGGGGCTGTCCCGTCCACGTGCGGCAATCGGGCGGCGGCGTGGTGCCCCAGGGGCCGGGCATCCTGAACCTGAGCCTGGCGCAAGTGTTCGCGGGCCGGCCGCTCGATCATTCCGAAGCCCTCTACCGGCACCTGTGCGCGCTGATCGGCGACGCGCTGGCCGCCTTCGGCATCGAGACCCGGACGCAGGCGGTCGAGGGTTCGTTCTGCGACGGCAGGTAC